>VGRQ01000102.1 GCA_016875315.1 Deltaproteobacteria bacterium
AGCGTGCCGAGGCCGCTACTCCCGCCGGGCCCCCAGGCCACCGGCGGGTACCCGGCGAGGGCGCGCACCGTCGCCCACGCGCGCGCCGCCATCCACGTGGCGTGAGCCATGCTCCGGGCGGGCCACACCTGCTCGGCGTGAGCGCCCAGGGCCCGGAGGTTGTCCCGCGCGTGCGCGCTGTCGCGCTGCGGCCAGGCGACGGCGTGTACCCGGAGGCCGAGGCGCCGCCCGTGGATGGCCGTGGCCAGCAGGTAGTGGCTCCCCGCCGGCCCCACGGTGACGATGTCGCCGCCGCCGGCACGAGCCGCGCCGAGCAGCCACTCGAGCTTGCGCACCTTGTTGCCGCCGTAGGGCGCGGCGATGGCGCCCTCGTCGAGCACAAAGCGCCCGCCGCCGAGATCGAGGAAGGTGCTGGGGCCGCGCAGGGCCACGCGCGGCAGGCCGAGGTCGAGCACTCAGGACTGCAGGCTGCGAAGCACGGCGTGCGTGATGGCGGCCTCGACCACGGGCGAGGCCACGAGCGGTTGGGACACCACCCGCGCCATCTTCAGCTCGGCGCGCGGCGCCACGCCCTGCGGGGCCGGGTTGGCGCACCCGGAGCAACCCACGCAGGCCGGCGGCAGGTCGGCGCCGGGCTGGTCGGCCCGCGCCACGGCCGCGGGGGGCCCGCCGTAGCGCTTGAGGCCCATCGAGCGCAAATGCGCCGCCTCCTTCGGGTCGAGTTCCTTGGCGCCGCCGAGGTCGCGCGCCGTCTTGGTGATCAGCGCGGTGTGCTCCACCGTTTCCAGGCGGCAGAAGGCCTCGAGCACGCTCGTCCCCAGCGCCACCGCGCCGTGCGTGTCCATCAGGATGGCATCGTGATCGCGCACGTACGGCCGGATCTTGTCGGCGAGCGAGGTGGTACCGGTGGTCGCGTAGGGCACCGTGGGCACGGTGCCGAGGGTCAGCACCACCTCGGGCAACACGCAGCGCGCCATCGACACGTTGGCGATGGTGAAGGCGATGGAGATGGGCGGGTGCGCGTGGATGACCGCGCGGCAGTCGGGGCGCTCCTCGTAGCAGGCGAGGTGCATGAGCATCTCGCTGGTGGGGTTGCCCGCGCCGCGCAGCTTCCGGCCCTTGCGGTCGATCACCACCAGGTCGTCGTCGACGAGGAAACCCTTGTGACAACCGGCCTTGGTGCAGAGGATCGTCCCATCGGGCAACAGGGCGGAGAGGTTGCCGTCCATCGCCACGAGGAGATGTCGCTCGTAGCAGAGCCGACCAAACTTGATGAGTTCCTCACGGAGACGACGCTCGGGCACCATTTCCGTTGCCTATCCTCCCGCGATATGTCCGGCGCGTGACCCCCACCCGCCTGCCGGATTGGTGCGCGGCCTTGCGACGCTTCGCCGAGCTAGCTGCGACCTTCCCCGATGCCGACAGTGCCGTGAGTACCCTGCGCGGCCTGCTCGCGGAGACGGTCGGGGCAACGGCGGTGGGCGCCTACACCTGGGAGGCCATCGGCGAGGCCTGGTTACCGCGAGGCGGCACGATCGGCGCCACGCCGCCGGACCTGGAGGCGGCCAAGGGCGAGGCCGCGCACGTGCTGGTGCTGCAAGCCGGGGATCCGCCCCACCTGCGACTCGTGGTCCAGTTCGACCACGACACCGCGGGCGAGGACACGTCGGTCGCCTCGGCGCTCCTCGCGCTGCTCGACGCTACCCTCCTCCGCATCCATCTGCAGGTCTCGGCGCAGGCGGCGCGCGACGCGGCCGACGACGCCGAGCGATTCCTCCGCGAGGTGCTCAACGAGATGCCGGTGGCGATGATCGTGCGGCGGGGACCGCTGCAGCGACTCGCCTTCGCCAACGAGGCCGCCCAGCAGGTGCTCTCGCGGCCGCTCACGCCGGGCATGCCCCGTGACATGCCCGATGCCGCCGCCGCGGGCATCTACCGGATGTACAACGAGGTGCTGCGAACGGGGCTGCCGCAGCGCCACCCCGCGCACCGCGTCGTGATCGAACCGCCCGGCAAGTCGCCCCGCGAGGGCTGGTTCGACCTGAACATCCAGCCGGTTCGCGAGGCCGATGGCAGCATCGACGGCACGGCGATCTTCGCGGTAGACGTCACCGACGCGGTCCTCGCGCGGCGCGCCGCCGAGGCCGCCGAGGCGCGCTACCACGAGCTGCTCCAGTCGCTCGACGCGATCGTGTGGGAGGCGCCAGCCGGGCACGACCGCTGGAGCTTCGTCTCCGACCGCGCCTCCACCCTGCTCGGCTACCCCGGCGAGAGCTGGCGGACCCCCGGCTTCTGGCGATCGATCCTCCACCCCGAAGACCACGCGCGCGTGGTGAGCAGCAGCGGCGCCGCTCGCGGCGACCACGAGCTCGAGTACCGGCTCATCGCCGCCGACGGGCACGTGGTGTGGGTCCACGACGTGGTGCGGGTACAGCGCGACGCCGCCGGGCGACCGCTGTCGCAGCGCGGCGTGATGGTGGACATCACGGAGCGGAAGCGCGCCGAGCTCGATCGCGAGCGCATGCAGGCGGAGATGGTGCAGGTGCAGAAACTCGAGTCGCTCGGCGTGATGGCCGGGGGCATCGCGCACGACTTCAACAACCTGCTCACGGTGATCCTCGGGAATGCCTCGCTGGCCTCGATGCGCTTGCCCGACCACAGCCCGGCGAAGAACGCGATCGACGATCTCGTGGCCACGGCGCAACGAGCGAGCGACCTCACCCGCCAGTTGCTGGCCTACTCCGGACGCGGCCAGCTCGCGACGGAAACCATCGACCTCGGCGCCCAGGTGCGCGAGATCCTCGGCCTGCTCGGGGCCTCGATCCCCAAGAAAGCACACCTCGAGTTGGAACTCGACCCCCTGGTGCCCCCGGTCGACGCCGACTCGGCGCAGGTGCAGCAGGTGGTGATGAACCTCGTCACCAACGCCGCCGAGTCGCTCGGGGAGAAGTCGGGGACGGTGCGCGTGCAGACCTTCGTGGCGCAGGTGTCGCCCTCCGACGCCGCCTTGCTCGGTATCAGCCCCGGGAGCTGGGTGGCCCTCTCGGTACAAGACGACGGCGAGGGCATGGACGCCGAGACTCGCGCCCGCGTGTTCGATCCCTTCTTCACCACCAAGGCGCAGGGCCGCGGCCTCGGCCTCGCCGCCGTACACGGCATCGTTCGCGGTCACAAGGGCGCGATCGACGTGCGCAGCAAGCCGGGAGTGGGTACCGTCTTCACCGTCTACCTGCCCGCCAGCGTGCAGCGGCCCAGCGTGAAGCCGCAGCGCAGCGGCGCCCTCCGCAGCGGGTCGGGGCTGGTGCTGATCATCGACGACGAGGCCGAGGTGCGCGCCACCGCCCGCGCGATGATCGAGGCCCTCGGCTACGAGGTGGTAGAGGCGGAGGACGGGAAATCCGGGCTCTCGGCCTACGACAAGTACAGGGCCAAGGTCCGGGTCGTGTTGCTCGACATGACCATGCCGGTGATGTTGGGCGAGGAGGTGTACCGGGCGCTGCGCCACAAGGCGCCGACCGTGCCGGTCATCCTGTCCACCGGCTACTCCCCGGTCGACGCGCGCCGCCGCGGCATGATGGAGGGACACGCGGGCTTCCTGCAGAAGCCCTACACGGTGCGCCAGCTGGGCGACTCGCTTGCCCGCGCGATCGAGGAAGGGCCGAAGTAGGTGCTGCGCGACCGCGTCACGCTGGTGGTCCCGCACCGGCGCCGTCGCGACGCCCTCGGGCGACTCCTCGCCGCGGTCGAAGGCTGGCGAGTGCTGGTGGTCGATGACAGCGACAGCGGGATCGACCTCGACATCCCGCGCGTGCGCCTCGGCGGCGGTTCTGGCTTCGCGCGCGCCTGCAACGCCGGGCTGGCCTTCGTCACCACGCCGTGCGCGGTGCTGCTCAACGACGACGCCGTCCCGCTCGGCGACTGTCTCGATCGGCTGTCGCGACAAGGCGGCCTGTGCGGACCGGTGCTGGTGGGGCCTGGAGGCGTCGAGTCCACCGGCATCGCCGTGTCGAGCTGGGGACGGGTACGCCAACAGGTCGACGTGCCCGCCGCGAATCGGCAAGTTGCCGCGCTCTCCGGGGCCTGCCTGCACCTGCCGAGCTGGGCGCGCCTCGACGAGCGCCTTCCCCATGGCTTCGAGGACGTGGAACTCTGCCTTCGCCTCGGCGGTGCCTGGCTGGTGGCGGGTGCGCGCTGCTTCCACGAGGGCGGCGGCACGCTGTCGCGCACCGCGCCCGAGGCGCAGGCGCACGCCGTCACCGGGCAGATGTTGTGTTTCGATCCCGCGCGCGAGCCACTGGTTGCCGCGCTGCACGCGGCGCAGGTGCTCAGGGAGGGGGCGGACTGGGCTCGGCTGCGGGCGGTGGCGCGGGGGTGGCAGGCGGCTCGGCGCCTGCGCCCTCCACCTTCCGCGCGCGCTCGGCCTTGACGGCGGCCACGGCCTCGGGCAGCGCCGGCTCCAGGAGCAGCATGTAGAGCACCACCTCGCGGCGGGCGTCCTGGAAGTACGGTCCCGCGAGTTTCTCCGGGTTCTTGGACCACAAGCCGCCGATGTTGAGGTGGTCTTCGTCGGGGGTGTAGGTGGGCTCGGTGAGCGTGCCGAACTCGCCGGCCACGTACACGCGGCCCACCAGCGCCGCGAAGTCGCCGGGATTGGCGTAGGGGTCGAGCCGATGTCGCAAGGCAAAGATGGCGTCGGCGAAGTAGGTGTCCTGCCGCGGCGTGAAGGTTTGCAGGAAGGGCTGCTCCGCCGCGAGCAAGGTGCGGACGGACTGCGCGCGGAGCGACAACAGCTCGTCTTGCCGACGCTGAATCACGTCGAGCTTGTTGCCGATCGTCCCGAGCTCCTCGTCGCTCGCCCCCCGGTCCATCGCCGCCCACAGCTCTGCGTACACCGCGCGTACCTGCGGCTCGTAGTCGCCCACGATCTCGGCCTGCCGCCGGTCGATCGCCTCGAACTCGCGGCGCGCGAAGGTGACCAGCTCCTCGAGCATGCCGAGCTGGTAGCGATCGAAGTCCATGTAGCGGAGCCAGATGCGCAGGCGCACCTTCTGCTCCTCCATCTGCACCTCGGGCGCGAAGGCGTAGTCGTACAGCTTGCGGTAGAGCGGCGGCGCCGTGGCGCGGTCGAGATCGGCCTCCACCGCCGCCTCGGCGGGCGTGGGGAGCGGTTCTTCGATGCAGGCCACCACGAGCGGCGCCAGGAGCCACGCGACCATCACCGGAGCATAAGCCCCTGCCGGCTGCCCCTGCTACGATGGTCGGCGCGTGCGTCTCGGCCTTGCCCTCAGCTTCAGCCTCGCGGTGATCGTCACCTGGCCGCTGGCCGTCGATCCGGCCGGCGGCCTCGTGGGTCACCCCGGCAACGACGTCTGGAATCACGTGTGGGGCTACTGGTGGGTGGCCGACGAGCTGGCGGCGGGGCGCTTCCCGCTGGTGACCGACCTGCTCGGCTTCCCGAACGTGGGCCGGCTCTTCTTCATCGACACCTTCGGGGCCTTCCTCACGCTGCCGGTGCAGTGGATCGCGGGACCGGTGGTGGCCTACAACGCCATGGTCTTCGCCTGCGCGTGGTTCGCCGCCTTCTCGGCGTGGCTGCTCTGCCGTCACGTGGCGATCACCCGGCTCGGCGCCGGCGACGTGCCCGCGGCATTCGGCGCCGCCGCCTTCGGCCTCTCGCCCCACCTGCTCGCGCAGTCCTACAACGGCATCAGCGAGACGCTCACCGCCGGGAGCGTGCCCTTCGCCACCTACGCGGCGCTTCGCTTCATCGAGCGACCGGGCTGGCGCACGTCGTTGCTCCTCGGCCTGGCCGGCGGTGTCGGCATGCTCGCGAACTGGTACTACGGCCTCTTCGCGGCGCTCGGGGCGCTCATCCTCGGCCTCGCCACCGCCACCACGCGCTGGGAGCGCGTGAACTGGAGGCGGGTGCCGCTCACGGTGACCGCTGCGGCCGTGCTCGCCGTGGGCGTGGTGAGCCCCGGCCTCGTGGCCTTCTCGCGCTCGCTCGAGGGCGAGGCGGCGATCGTCAATCGCGACCCCGACTTCGTGTGGAACTCGCTCGAGTCGCACAACATCACCGATCTCGTGTCGGTGTTCCGGCCGGGGAAGGTGTACAGCCCCGACCTGAAGGCGCTGCACGGCGAGGAGCTGCTCATCGTGGTGTACGTCGGCTGGGCGCTCATGTTGGCCGCGGCGCTCGGGCTGCGGTCGATGCCCCGCTGGCGCGATCGCCTGCCCTGGTTGCTGTGGGTGGGGTTCTTCGGCCTGTTGATGCTCGGGCCCCACCTCTACGTCAACGGCAGCTACTTCACGCTTTTCGACCGGCGAATCCCGCTGCCCTTCCTCGCGTTCTTCGACGCTTTCCCGCTCTTCGACCGCATCTCGCACCCCTTCCGATTCGTGGTGCCGGTGCAGCTCGGGCTCGCGGTGCTCGGCACCCTCGGGGTGGCCCAGTTGCCGCGCGGCGGCCAGGCGGCGCTCGGCCTTGCCGTGGTGATCGAGTCGCTCGCCTTGTCGCCCGGGCCATGGCCGATCGCGCGCTCGCAGACGGCCATCCCCTCGTACTGCGCCGCCATGCGTGACGACCCGGTCGAAGGCGCGGTCCTCGACCTGCCCATGGGACTCCCCAACCTGGAACGGGCGATCTACAACTACTGGCAGACCGTCCACCAGCGGCCCTCTCCCTACTCTCTGAACGAGCCGGAGCCCGAGGTGCTCGCCCGCAGCCACCTCGCTCGCGCGCTGCGCGTGGCAGAGGCCGCCCGGGTAGACACGCTCCCTCCGGTGGTGGGCGACCTCGACCTCGTGGTGTCGGGACGGCACCTCGCCGATCTCGGCGTACGCTACGTCGTGATGCACGAGCGCTTCTACCTGCGCGAGCGCGCGGCGCTCACCCTTGCACTCCTGCGGGCCACCCTCGGACCGGAGACCGAGACGACCGGCGAGGGCGACCACATCTGGCGCCTGGAGCGTGAGCGGTGACGCCCGTGCGCCGCGAGCTCCTCGCCGCCGTCTCGGCGCTGCTTCTCGGCCTTGCCGCCGCGATCGTGCTGACGTGGCCGATGGTGAACTACATCGACGAGGTGGTGCTCGGCGGCGGCGAGCTCGGCGGCTGGCTCTGGCGCTACGACTGGCACTACCAGTCGCTCGATGCCTTGCTCGCCAGCGGGCAGGGACCCATCGACACCTGGCTCAACTTCGTGTCGCTCGGTCGATACCCAGAAACCGGCAACATCCTCGACGTGCTGCTCGTCAGCTACCCGCTCGATCGCCTGCTCGGCTTCCCGCTCTCGTACAACGTCAAGATCCTCGCCATTCTCGCGCTCAACGGGCTCTGCGGCTACGCGCTCGCGCGGTACTTCTCCGGCAGCATCAGTGCCGCCCTCGCCGCGTCGACAATCGCCGTCATCAATCCCGTCACCCTGCTCGAGGTGCAATCCTGCGGCCTGCGGCAGGCGGTGTTGTGGTGGGTGCTGCTCTACCCGGCGGTGCTCGACCGCGCGTTGCGCCGGCGCTCATTCGCCTCGGGCGCGGCGGCGGGAATCACGCTGGGCCTAGCGGGCGCCTGGTACTGGTTCTACGGCCTCTTCGCCGGCATGTTCACCGCGATCTGGATCGTGAAGTCGGTGGTGGGCGAGCGACGGCAGCTCCGCATCGCGACCATTATTCGCACGCTGCTCGGGCTCGGCGTCGGCGTGGCGATCGCCGCCGGCCCCTTCGTGCTCGCCTACCTGGTGGGCGACACCGACACCGGGCCCACGCCGCAGGGCGGCAATGCCGACGCTGGACGGCCGCTCCTGCCCGAGATGACCTTCTTCCTGCCCTTCCCGAGCTACGACACCATCTCGCACGCGCCCTTGCGCCCGCAGACCTACGCCGAGAACGTGCTGGCCTCGATCAACCGCACCATCGGCTCCTCGTGGAGCGGCTCCTTCGCTATCGATCCGCGGCTCAACGAGGCGCTGCCGCTGACGGTGGTGGCGCTGGGCGTGGTGCCGGCGCTCAACCGGCGACGGGCGTGGCCCTGGCTCGCGGTGTGGCTGGTCTTCTTCCTCGGCGCGCTTGGCCCTTTCCTCCGCGTGGGCACCGGCGACAACCGCAACGTCATGCGCGTGGCCGAGGACTATGTCGTTCGCATGCCGTATACGTGGATGTTCCAGTTCATTCCTGGCATGTCGCGTATGTTCGCGCCCTACCGGCTCGCGTCGTTCGTCGTCGTGGCGAGCGTGGTGCTGGTGGCGATGGGGGTGGCACGCCTGCGTTTCCGCGCGTGGGTGGCGCCGCTGGTGGTGCTGGCCACCACGCTGCAGCCGCTGTACCGCTGGGGCAAGGGCGGCGTGAACGAGGGCGACGTGAACCTCGAGGAGTTCCGCTCCCCGGTCAAGGCCAACCGCATCCGCGTGCCCGACTACTACAAGGAGATCGACGCCAGCGCGCTCTCCGGCATCGTGGAGCTGCCGCTCGACCAGCAACAAGACCTCACCTGCTACTACCAGATCATCCACAAGCAGAAGGTGTTCCGCTCCTGGGCCTCGCCCGGCGCCATCCCGGCCTTCAGCCGCGGCAAGGACGTGGGCGGCGTGGCCGGCGAGCGGCTTCGTTACCTCGCCCGTCCCGACGTGGTGTCGGGCGACGTGCCGCGCGCCTTCGCCGACCTGTCCACCGTTCCCGGTACCGCCGACTTGACGAACTTCACACCGGAGACGCTGGCGCGGTGGGCGAAGTCGGCCAACTACCGCCGGATTATTGTCCACGAGCGCGGCTACTTCCTCGTCGATCCGCAGCGCGGGGCGCGCCTCTACGGTCTCGCCGTGGAGCGCATCGCGACCGCGCTCGGCCTTGCCGCCGACCAACACGCGGAACTGCGCAAGGGTGACCCTGCGAACCCGGAGTTTGGCGTTCCCTTCGTGGGCGACCTCGTCCCCTGGACCTCGCAGCCGGCCGACCTGCCCCCGGAGCGCACGCCGGACGCCTTCCGCATGGCGGTTTTCGAGCTGCCGTACAATGCCGGCGAGACCGATTAGGTGGCGCCGATGCGTCTAGCCCTCGCCCTCCTCCCCCTGGTCCTGTCGGGCTGCGCCGCGCGTTCCGCGTACACGCTGCTCAACGCCGACCGGGCGCTCCAGAAGGCCCGGCAGGCGGGGGCCGAGGAGAAGTCGGCCTACGAGTACACGCTCGCGTCGGAATACCTCGCCAAGGCGCGCGAGGAAAACACCTACAACGAGTACCAGATCTCCGAGCGTCTCGCGAAGACCTCGATGGAATACGCCCTCCGCGCCCTCGAGAACACCTCCGACGCCGAGCGCGAGTACGACGAGGAGATCGTCCCCGAGGAGCGGATCGAGGTGCCGAAGGAAGAGAAGAAGGAGAACACGCTGGACCAGATCGACCTGGACGAGATCTGATGCGCTCGATCGTTCGACTCGCCGCACCCCTCGTCATCTGCCTGGCCGGCGGCTGCGTCCCGGTGGCCACGCTCCAGGTGGAACACGACTCGCTCAAGCGGGAGATCGTCGATGCCCGCTCGCGACTGCGCTGCAAGCCGGTCGATCTCGCGCTCGCCGAGGCCAACCTTGCCTTTGCCGAGGTGGAGTTCGAGGAGGGCAACGCTCGCCGCGCCCACGAGCACCTCGGCCTCGGTCGCGAGCACGCGGTGATCGCCATGCAGTGCCCCGTCGACGCCCCGCCGCCCCAGAAGGCCGAGCCGAAGGCGCCGGCCAAGGTCGAGCCCAAGGCGCCGACCACCACCGATCGCGACGGCGACGGCGTGCCCGACGCCGACGACGTGTGCGTGGACGTGCCGGAAGATCTCGACGCCTTCAAGGACGCCGACGGCTGCCCCGAGCTCGACAACGACAACGACGGGGTGAACGACAGCGCCGATCGCTGCCCCACGCAGGCGGAAGACCGCGACAGCTTCGAGGACAGCGACGGCTGCCCCGAGGCCGACAACGACAAGGACGGCGTGGTCGACGTGCAAGACGCCTGTCCCAACGAGGCGGGCTCGGCGCTCGAGGGCGGCTGTCCCAGCCGCGACCGCGACCGCGACGGCGTGCCCGACGGCATCGACCAGTGCCCCGACGCGGCCGAGGTGGTCAACGGCTACCTCGACGTGGACGGCTGCCCCGACAACAAGCCCTCGCGCGTGGAGATCACCTCCGAGCAGATCGTCATCAAGCAACGCATCAACTTCGCCACCGGGAAAGACACGATCCTCCCCGACAGTTTCCCGGTGCTCGACGACGTGGCGCAGGTGATGAAGGACTACCCGAAGCTCAAGGTGGAGATCGGCGGCCACACCGACAACGTGGGCGACGACAACGGCAACCAGAAGCTCTCCAAGAACCGCGCCGACTCGGTGTTCGAATACCTCCTCGGCAAGGGCGTCCCCGCCGCGCGCATGGTGACCATCGGCTACGGCGAGACGCGCCCCATCGACACCAACCGCACCGACGAGGGGCGCCTGAACAACCGTCGCGTGGAATTCATCATCATCGGCGGTGCGCTCGAGGGCAGCCAGCCCAACGCCCCGGCCCCGGCCGAGCCGGCGCCCTCGCCCTGGCAGTAGCGGGCCGCGCCGTCGCGACTACTGGACGCCGTCCGTCGTGAGCGACGTGGCCATCGACCCACCGAGCGAGGTGGCGCTGGACTGCATCGCGCTGCCCAGGGCGATCACCACCGCCGCCACGGCGATGCTGATCACCGCGATGGTGAGCATGTACTCGACGGTGGACTGGCCGCGGCGCACGCGCGAATCATAGCTCATGGTCGCCTCCGAGAGCGGCAACGAGGCCGCCGAGACTCAAGGTCTCCGGCTCGGCGGAGGGATGCGGCGCGGCGGCGGGTGGCACGCCGCCCGCCAGCGACAACATCGCCCGCAGCGCCGCCACCGAGGGCGGGCGCTGCTCGCGCTCGGGGGACAGGCACGCCCGCACCGCCGTCGCGTAGGAGCCCGGAACCCCAGGGGCCGCCGCCTCGAGCGGCGTGTACTCCCCTCGTGACGACGCCACCACCGCCCCGCGCAGGTCGCCGGGGAAGGCCCCCTGGCCCGCCGCCATGCGGTAGAGAATGCAGCCGAGCGAGAAGATGTCGGCGCGCTGATCCACGCTCTTGGCGTCGATCATCTGTTCCGGCGCGATGTAGCCGGGGGTGCCGAGGGCCTCGAAGGCCTGGGTGAGCGGGTCGGTTCCGGGGGCCGAGTGCAGCGCCTTGACCAGCCCGAAGTCGCTGACCTTGGCCACGCGCAGCCCGCCCGCCTCGGCGATCAGCACGTTGGACGGCTTGAGATCGCGGTGTACCAGCCCGAGCGCGTGGGCCGCCTCGACGCCGTCGAGCACCTGGGCGTACAGCCGGTCGATCATCAGCCAGTCGAGGGCCTCGCGCGCCAGCAGGCGATCGAGGCTCGGTCCCTGCACGTGTTCCATCACCAGGGCGGGGTGACCGCGAACCTCCACCACGTCGATGACGGAGACGACGTGGGGATGGCGCATCGATAAGAGCGCTTGCGCCTCACGACGAAGGCGCTCCACGCCCCTCGGCAGCGCCGTGGACAGGACCTTGAGCGCGTACACGCCACCGCTGTCGCGACGGCGGACGGCCCACACCGTGGCGGTGGCGCCGCGGCCGAGGAGGGACTCCACGGCGAAGGGACCCACGATCTCGCCCGGCGCGAGCATCATCGGGTGCGGGTAACCCACCCGGGTCGTTAGGCGCCGAGCAATGCCCGATCTGCCCGAGGCCATCGCGATCGTCGAGCAGGGTGACGCCCTCTGGGACGGCGGGCAGC
>VGRQ01000103.1 GCA_016875315.1 Deltaproteobacteria bacterium
CCGTGCCGAAGTCGTCGAGCGAGAAGTGGATGCCCTCGTGGCGCAGGGTGGCCATCGTCCGGGCCACCTCCTCGGGGCGCTCGATCAGCACCGTCTCGGTGATCTCGATGCCCAGGCGACCGCGGCGCACCGCACTGGTCTCGTGGAGCGCGAGCACGTGGTCGACCAGCGGCTTGTCGAGCAACTGGTGCGCGGACACGTTGACGTTGACGAAGAAGCTGTTGGACACCGCTGTCGCCGCTTCCCAGTCCCGTAGCTGCGCGACGACGGTGTCGAGCACGTTGCGCCCCAGCCGGGGGCCGAGCCCGGAGGCCTCGGCGATGGCAACGAACTCGGCCGGCGACACCGGGCCGAGCTCGGGGTGAGTCCACCGTGCCAGCGCCTCGGCGCCGATGGTGCGGCCGTTCCAGATGTCGATGATCGGCTGGTACACGACGCGGATCTGCCCCTCGGACAGCGCCGATCCCAGGGCGGCCGCGATCTTGGCCTTCCGCTCGGAGCGGGCGCCAGCCTCGGGACCGGCCAGGTGGTGGCCGCGGTCGCCGCGGCTCCGGGCCTCGTACATCGCCTCGTCGGCAGCGCGAACCAGCTCGTCGACCCGGGAGTTGCCGTCGCCGAGGGCCACGCCGATCGTCGCCGACACTGGCAGAACCTGCCCTTCCACCTCCACCGGCCGCGCCATCACTCGCCCCAGTCGCTCCGCCGCGGCGTGGGCGAGCGTCGCGTCGCTCACGCCGTCGAGGAGCACGGCGAACTCGTCGCCCCCGAGGCGCGCGAGGGTGTCGCCCGCGCGGAGGGCCGATTGGAGGCGGCTTGCCACTTCGCGGAGCAGCGCGTCGCCGACGGCGTGGCCGTAGCCATCGTTCACCTGCTTGAATCTACGCAGGTCGATGAACAGCAGGGCGAAGGCTGCGGCGGTCGCCGGGCGCCGCCGGGCGCGCGCGATCGCCTGTTCCACCTGGCGCACGAAATAGGCGCGGTTGGGCACGCCGGTGAGCGAGTCGTGCGTGGCGGCGCGGAACAGTTCCTCCTCGGCTTGTTTGCGGTCGGAGATGTCGGTGAGCGAGCCGGCGATGCGCACCGCGACGCCGCCCTGGTCGCGCACGGCGAGGCCACGGCAGAGCACCCAGCGGGTGCCGCCGCCGGGGAGGAGCAGGCGGTGCTCGTGGTCGAGATACGGGGTGTGACCGGCGAGGTGGGCGTCGAAGGCGTCGCGCGCCGCGCCGCGGTCGCCGGGGTGTACTTGCGCCAGGCACCACTCGATATCGACGGGTTGTACCGGCTGCAGGTGCAACTCGAACCATCGGGGCGAGGCATAGAAGCGCCGCGCGGCGATGTCCCAGTCCCACAGTCCGTCGCGCGCGGCCTGGCAGGCAAGGCTGAAGCGGGCCTCGCTCTCGGTCAGTGCGCGCAGGGTCTTCCGCTCCTCGGTGACGTCGCGACGGAGCACGAGGAAGTGCAGCGGGCCCGCGCTACTCCGGCGGGCCTGGCTCCCGGTGATCTCGCTGTCGAAGAGCGTGCCGTCCTTGCGCCGCGAGGTGATGACCGCTCGCCAGGTCTCGCCGCGGCGCATGGTCGCTATCGCCTCATCGTAGAATTCCGGCGGGTGTACGTTGCTGCGGAGCAACTCGCGAGCTGTCTTGCCGATACACTCGTCGAAGGTGTACCCGCTCATCCGCTCGAACGCGGGGTTGACCCAGACGAAGGTGCCGTCGGTGTTGCAGATCTCCACGCCCACGGCGCAGTCCTCGAGGGCCTGGACGAAGTACTCCGGATCGAACTCGGGGAGGATGCGTGGCATCGCCTTGCCCCCCTAGCCCGGGGGCAGCCGAGCAACCCGGGCGGAAACCCGCTGTTTCTTGCGCCGCGGCTGGTCGGCGGGGCGGGCGCGGTCGCTGGACAAGACCCGCTGGCCAATCCACCGGTTGACGGCCACGCCGGCCAGCATCATGCCGAAGATGGCGGGCATCCACGGAACCGTCCCTTGCACCACGTTGCGGTGCGAACAACTGTGGTGGTCGTTCTCTCCCCAGGGGCAGATGCAGTGGAAACCATCGGCCACCTGGCGGTCGAGATCTGCCGGTTC
The DNA here is from genome assembly GCA_016875315.1 of Deltaproteobacteria bacterium. GTDB lineage: Bacteria > Myxococcota_A > UBA796 > UBA796 > SXON01 > SXON01. Next base: position 2,087 of record VGRQ01000103.1, read on the forward strand.
CTCGTCGGTCCAGGCGCACTCGATGCCGCTCTGGACCCCGCGCGCGCGCAGCTCCGTGCGCACCACCTTTGCCAGGGGATCCTTCTCGGTGCGTGAGATGTCGGTGACGCGAACCCGCGTGGGATCGACCCTTCCCCCAGCGCCCATCGCGCTCACCACCCGCTGGCCTCGGGCCACGCAGGCCGAGAGCAACGCCACCTTCGCGGTGACGTTGTCGATGCAGTCGATCACGCAGTCGTAGCCGGGTACGAGCAGTTCTTCTGACGACGCGGCGTCGAAGAACCGTTGCTCGGCGACGATCGTGGCCCTCGGGTTGATGCTCCGGCAGCGGTCGGCCATCAACGCCACTTTCGAGGCGCCGACCGTCTTGCGCGTGGCGTGGAGCTGGCGGTTGAGGTTGGTGAGGCACACCTGGTCGAAGTCCACCAGCGCGAGGTAGCCGACGCCCGCGCGGGCCAGGGCCTCGGCCGCGAAGGAGCCGACGCCGCCGATGCCGACGACCATCACCCTCATCGCCGCGATGCGTTGCCACGCGTCGCGACCAACGAGTAGCTCGGTTCGCTGGAAGGCGTGCATCTACTGTGGCGAGGCCGTCCAGTTGCCCTGGAGGCGCAGCTCGTTGCCGCCGTCGCGGAAGGTCTTGTCGAAGCTGGCGTTCATGGTGTCGCCCACCTTGCCGGTGCCGGTGAAGGGCGTGCGGTATTCCGTGCCCTCGTTGACCATGATCATGTCGCCGGAGATGTCGCGGCCGCTCACCGTGCCCTCGATGTCGTAGGCCATGTCGTAGCTGCCGTCGAGGCGACATTGTCCCGTGCCGTCCAGGGTGCCGCTGGAGGTGACGGTGAAGCTCACGGTGCCGGGGCAACTCGCGTCGTAGTCGAAGTCGCCGCTGAGCCACACGTGGCTGTCCATCGACCCGGCGTAGCGCGTGACGTCGGCGTCGGCGTCGGCGTCGGCGTCGGCATCGGCGTCGGTGTCGCTGTCGGCCTCGTCGCGGTTGACGACGATGCCCACGCGCCCCCCGTAGTGCTTCTCGCCCACGACGACGTCGACCACCACGTCGTAGTTGCCCGGGTCGAGATTGCTGACGTCGCTGCTGGCCCCCCGCACCTCCCGATCGCCCACGGTCCACACCACCGAGTCGACGTCGGCGTCGGCCTTGCCCTGCTTGGCGCTGACCTCGAGGTGGATGTCGTCGCCCTCCGACCACTCCGAGCCGTGCTCCGGCGAGAGGATCTCGATCTCGACCGGCTCGGCCTTCTCGTCGTCGGCCTCCTCGGCGTTGCCACCACAGGCGAGGACGAAGACGGGCAGGGCGTAGAGGGCGCGCATGGGTCGATTCTAACCGCGCCTAGGCCAGCGCTGCGAGCAAGCTCGCCAGGGCGCGGGGCAGGTGGGGATCGTCGCGCCACGCAACGGGCAACTCGCCGAGGTCGTGTACGGCGATCGCGCGACGGCCGCTGGGCGGCAGCGGCGGCTCCGCCAGCCCCGGTTGCCCGGCCTCGCGGTACACGAGCCAGGGGATCGACTGGGCCAGCTCGGTGTCGAAGGCCTCCTGCGTGAGCTGCGTGGCCACGAAGCCGGGGTCGATGCCCGCGCCGACCAGCACCACGGCGCGGAGCCGATCGCGCAGTCCCGGGGCCTCTCGCAGGGCGGCGAGGGTGGGCGTGGCGTCGCCACTGAGCACCAGGACCAGCCGGTGGTGCCGCGCGCCGAGGGTCGCGGCGGCGTCGGCGAGCGAGGCCGCCTCGCCGCCCTCGACATGGGGCACGGGCACCGCGCCGGGACCGATCCACGCCAGCCTGACGTCGACGAGTCGTCGCGACAGCGCCGCGAGGGCCTGCGCGTCACCCTCGCCCAGCGCCAGCCAGGTGCAGGCGGCGCCGATGCGCACCGAGGGATCGTGGTCGGGGCCGAGCAGGGCCGGGTCGCCGGTCCAGCCGGCCGCGGGGGGGCGCGGGCCGCGCGGGATCACCTTGTCGCACCGGGCCTTCCAGTCGCCGAGCGAAGCACCGGCCTTCTCCAGCTCTCCCCCGTGGAGGTTGGCGAGCACGGCGTGGTGGAACAGGGCGGGGCTCCACCGGGGGGGGCGCGGCCAGGCGAAATAGAGCGCGCCGACGAAGAAGGCCACGAAGGCCGACCAGAGCAGGGCGTCGGTCACTTGATCGCCAGCGTCCACGGGGGCAAGGGCTTGCCCTGCTCCCTGGCGCGACGCGCCACGAGGTGGAGCGCGGTGTAGAGCGCGAGCCACTCCCAGAAGGGCTTCTCGTCGAGGCTGAACTCCACGAAGCTCCACGCGAAGTAGCCCGCCATCGAGGCTGGCATCGCCCAGGCGAGCACCTCGGCCTCGGTGCCCCGGGTGTCGCGCACCGTCTGGATGGCCATGCGGGCGATGCTCACCACGAGGGCGCCGAGGAGGACCAGGCCCACCACGCCGGTGTGGGCGAGCTCACCCCAGAAGATGCCATGCGGGTAGCGGTACACCGAGTTGTACAGCCACTCGCTGTACACGCGCAGGTTCTCGATGTAGCCGCCGGGGCCGATGCCGAGGCCGAAGGTCTCGGTGAACATGCCGATGCACGCAGCCCAGTTCATGCCACGGATGTCGCGCGCGAAGAGCACGTCGACGTTGGCGCTGATGCGGTTGAAGCCCTTGCCGAGGTCGCCGAGGTCGGCCACGGCCGCCACCGCGAAGGCGAGGCCGCCCACCACCGCGAAGCGTAGGAACCACTTGCGGAAGAGGGGCTGCCCGAGCGCGACGAGGAATCCGCCGATCACCACCGAGTACGCCCCGCCACGGCTGCCCGAGGTCATGGCGGCGAGGAAGATGAACACGGCCGCGAGGAGCAATCCCCAGCGGTAGAGCGGCCGCTTCTGCACCAGCGCGAAGCCCGCCGCCGCGTGGATCACGAAGCTGAGGTTCATCGCGAACCAGTTCGGTTGCTGGCCGAGGCCCGTCTCGCGCCCGCCGCTCTCGGCGGCCTTCCACTGCGAGGAGTAGTCGGTGAGGCCGAGGGCATCGCCGAAGATGGCGAGCACGCCGATGAGCACGCAGGTGCCGATCCACCACCAGAGCGCCGTCTTGACGTCGTCCCAGGTCTGGACGAAGGCGAGCACCACCGACGAGGTGGCCGCGATGACCGCGAGCGTGATGATCTCCTTGGCGCCGTCGCTCTTGCTCGTGCACCAGGCCAGGCCGGCGACGCGCCACAGGATGATGCCGATGAACACGGCCTTCCACGGCCAGGGGATCCACAGGGTCTTGCGGGCGAAGATGGCGCGGAGGCCGAGCGACACCAGGGCGAGCAGCAGGACGGGTTCGAAGAGCCCGATGCTGATCTTCCCCACCGTGAAGAACGACATGGTGCCGGTGGACAGCAGGCGCGCCGCGAGCATCCCGGCCACGGCCCACACCGGGTGATCGAGCAAGAAGACCGTGACGACAAGTCCGGCCGCGAGCACCACGGGCACCTTCCAGTCGAGAACAAAGCTCGCCAGGAGCACCATTTGCACGGCGAGCACTCCCGCCACCCGCCACGGCGTTTGCGATTCCCACAGGGCCTGGAGGCGGTTCACCATCGCGGGCGCGGTAGCCCCGCGGCGCGCGCCGTGTCAACCTGTCTCTGCATGCACATGCTCTGGATCGCTGCGGCGCACGCCGCCACCCTCAAGGTCGGTGCCACCGAGGCCTACACCACCATCGGCGCCGCCGTGAGCGCGGCCGCCAATGGCGACACCATCGAGGTTGCCCCCGGTACCTACACCGAGACGCCCAGCCTGACGGGGAAGTCCCTGTCGCTCGTGAGTCGCGACGGTCCGCACACCACGGCCATCGTGCATACCGGGACGATCTACATCGACGGCGGCCGGATCCAGGGATTCGCGCTCTACCCGGGCACCGCCAACGCGGTGGCGGTCCAGACGGGCTCGCCCACGTTGCAGGAGCTGTGGATCGAGGCGCCCACCCAGTACGGCGTGGTGGTGAGCGGTGGCACGCCTACCATCCAGGAAGTGCTGGTCAACCTGGCCGGCAGCCACTCCTTCTCGCTGGAAGGGGGCACCCCCACGGTCCGCCGCTGCGTCTCGCTCGACGCCACGAAATACGGCTTCAACATCACCACGCCGGTCACCGCCGCGAACCTGCTGAGCGTCGGCGGCAAGTACGGGATCGTCATCAACGAGGCCGGCGTGACGGCCGACAACTCCGTGGCCGTCGGCGCGTCGACCGCCGGCCTGGCCGTCCTCGTCGATGCCACGCTGACCAACTGGGCCTTCGAGGACAACGCCTACGCGGCCGAGTGCTTCAGCGGCTACGACACGACCTTCGTCGACAGCGTCGCGTACAATGCCAACAGCAGTCGCGGTTGCGACAGCAACGCCCTGGTCGACAGCGACCCTCGCTTCGCCTACTGGGTGGCGGGCGCCGACTTCAACGCCCTCGACTTCTCGCCCGCGGCCGGCTCGCCGCTCATCGACCAGGGCACCGGCACCGACACCGATGGCACGATGGCCGACATCGGCATCTTCGGCGGGTCGCAGGGTGGCTGGACCGACGCCGACGGCGACGGCGTGGTGGTGCTGTTCGACTGCGACGATCACGACGCCGATCGCTACTGGGGCGCCACCGAGTCGACCGACGGCATCGACGACGACTGCGACGGCGAGATCGACGAGGACGTGCCGGTCGACACCGGCGAGCCGCCCGACACGGGGACGATGGACACCAGCGATCTCGACAGCGACGGCTTCGCCGCCAGCGTGGACTGCGACGAGCACAACGTCGCGAGCTACCCGGGCGCGCCGGAGCGGCTCGACGGCGCCGACAACGACTGCGATGGCATCATCGACAACGGCACCGCCGGCGGCGACGACGACGGCGATGGCTACACCGAGCTGCAGGGCGACTGCGACGACACCGACGGCGGCCGCTCGCCTGGAGCCGATGAGATCGACCGCAACGGCATCGACGAGGACTGCAACGGCTACGACGACAATGGCCGCGGCCAGGACGCCGATGCCGACGGCTACACCGATGCCTCCGATTGCGACGACACCGACCCGGCGGTCAACCCGAGCGCGGCCGACCCGACCAACGGCGTCGACGACGACTGCGACGGCCGCACCGATGGCGACGAACTCCACGCCGACCGCGACGGCGACGGCGTGACGCCGGCCGAGGGCGATTGCGACGATACCGACCCGGGGCTCGCCCCCAACCAGACCGACGTCCCCGACAACTTCGTCGACGAGGACTGCTCGGGGACGGACAACTACGACGTGGACCGCGACGGCCATGCCGCGCCGGCCTCGGGCGGCGATGACTGCGCCGACCTCCTCAACACCGTGTACCCGGGCGCGATCGAACTCTGCGACAGCATCGACAATGACTGCGACGAGACGATCGACGAGGAGTGCGACGAGAACATCGGCGGCGGCGGGGGAGATGACTGCGGTTGTAGCGGCACTACGGGCCACGCCGGTGTGATTTCGCTAACGATGATCGGCGCGCTGTTGTTGCGCCGTCGTCATCGAAACTCTTGACAGGGCGCGGCGAACGGGTTCATATTCCTGCGGTCTCCGGCCGGGCTTGCTTCCCAGCTAGCTGCGAGGGGACACCCGGCATTGCCGGAAAAACCGCAAGAGACCAACAACAAACTCGAGGAGACAACCATGTCGTTCATCAAGCCCCTGCTCGCCTTCTTCGCCGCCGCTTTCCTCGGCGCCGCCGCCGTCGCCTGTGATGGCGGCGACGACAGCGGGAACGCCTGCAACGCCTGCGACGCCGAGTAACTCTCACGAGTTCTCGCTCGCCCCGCGAGGGGCGACGCAAGCGCGAAAGCGGACCGAAAGGTCAAAGCGGACCCCCGGGTTGGAAACAGCCCGGGGGTTCGTCGTTTTGCCGGTCACGCGCGACGGCGTGGGCGGGGGCGCGCCAGCCGGATAAATCGGCGGCCGTGCCCAGCCAACCCGTCTACAAGCGCGTCCTTCTCAAGCTCAGCGGCGAGATGCTGGCGGGCGACAAGGACTTCGGTCTCGAACCCAGCGTGCTCGGCCGCCTCGCGGAGGAGCTAATCGAGGTGCGCGCCCTGGGCGTCCAGATGGGCCTCGTCATCGGCGGCGGCAACATCTGGCGCGGCCTGGCCGGCTCCGAGAAGGGGATGGAGCGCGCCCACGCCGACTACATGGGCATGCTCGCCACGGTCATCAACTCCCTCGCCCTGCAAGACGCCCTCGAGCGCCGTGGCTGCTACACGCGGGTGATGAGCGCCCTGCGCATCGAGCAGGTGTGCGAGCCCTACATCCGGCGGCGCGCCGTCGCCCACCTGGAGAAGGGCCGCGTGGTGATCTTCGCCGCCGGCACCGGCAACCCCTACTTCTCCACCGACTCCGCCGCCGCGCTGCGTGCCGCCGAGATCGGCGCCGACGTGATCCTCAAGGCCACCAAGGTCGACGGGGTGTACGACAAGGACCCCAAGAAGCACGCCGACGCGGTGCGCTTCGACACCATCGACCCCTTCGAGGCCCTGCGCAAGGGCCTGAAGGTGGCCGACGCCACCGCCATCGCGCTCGCGATGGAAAACAAGACCAGGATGATCGTCTTCGACCTCAACGTCCCCGGCAACATCCGTCGCGTGGTGCTCGGCGAGCCGGTCGGCACGCTCGTGACCAACAACTAGCGGGGTTCGCCCCAAGGAACGCCCATGTCTGACGAGTACACCAAGGGGGCGGCCGATGACATGGCCAAGACCCTCGACCAGCTCAAGCGCGACCTGCTCGGAGTGCGCACCGGTCGCGCCACGCCGAGCCTCATCGAGCACCTGCCCGTCGAGGTGCAGAGCTACGGCTCCACGATGCACCTCAAGGAGCTCGGCGGCATCACCGCGCCCGACGCCCGCCTGTTGATGGTCAACCCCTGGGACAAGGGCACCATCAAGGACATCGAGAGGGCCATCGCCGTGAGCGGGCTCGGCTTCAACCCCCAGAGCGACGGGCAGGTGATTCGCATCCCCATCCCCGCGCTCACCGGCGAGCGCCGTCAGCAACTGGTGAAGATCGTCAAGCAGCACCTCGAAGACGCGAAGGTGCGCGTGCGCCAGGTGCGTCGCGACTACAACGAGATGCTCAAGACCGCCTGCGACGACGGCGACCTCACCGACGACCAGCTCACCAAGGCGCTGGAGAAGGTGCAGAAGTCGACCGACGAGTTCTGCAAGAAGGTCGACGAGATGGGCGCGGCGAAGGAGAAGGAGATCCTCGAGGTGTGATGAAGGTCCCCGCGCACGTCGCCATCATCATGGACGGCAACGGCCGCTGGGCCGAGGGCCGGGGCCTGTCGCGCGTGCGCGGCCACGAGGAGGGCGCGGAGAGCGTGCGGGCGATCACCACCGCCTGCCGCGAGCTCGGCTGCAAGGCGCTCACCCTCTACAGCTTCTCCACCGAGAACTGGAAGCGCCCGGACGACGAGGTGGGCGCGCTCATGGGTTTGCTCGGGCGTTACCTCGTCCAGGAACGCCGCGAGATCCTCGACAACGGCATCCGGCTCAACGCGGTGGGCCAGCTCGACCGCCTGCCGATGGCGGTGCGGGCAGCCCTGAAGGAGCTAATGCATGCCAGTCGCGACAACAAGGGGATGGTGCTCACGCTGGCACTGTCATACGGGTCGCGACACGAGATCGTCGAGGCGGCCCGGGCCCTCGCCAAGCGGTGCGCCTCGGGTCGGCTCCGTCCCGACCAGATCGACGAGGCCGCCTTCGCGGCCGAGCTGCAGACCGCCGGCCTGCCCGATCCCGACTTGCTCATCCGCACCAGCGGCGAGCTTCGCATCAGCAACTTCATGCTCTGGCAGCTCGCGTACGCCGAGATCTACGTCACCGACGTGCTCTGGCCCGACTTTCGCAGGCCCGAGCTGGAAGCGGCCTTCGCGGCCTTCGGTGGCCGTGAACGTCGTTTCGGCCTGACCGGCGCCCAGCTGCGGAGAGCAACCTAGTGGGGGCGCGGCTCCTCGCCGGGGTGGTGGGCCTCGCCATCGTCCTGCCCATCCTCTGGACCGGCGGCTGGCTGGTCACCGCGCTCGTCGGCTTCGTGGTGGTGGTGGCGATGGACGAGTGGGCCACGATGATGGCTGGGCCCCAGGCGGAGCGTCGTAGCCGTCACCGGGTGTTCTTGCTCCCCGCCGGTCTCGCCGTCTTCCTCGGGATCCTGCTCGTGCCGCCCGAGCTGCGCATGAGCGTTCCCGCGCTCGCGGTGCTGCTCGGCCTCTGTTTCGCGATGTTTGCCGAGAAAGACGTGGTCCAGGCCGGCAGCGACGCGGTGCGCTACGTGGTGGGCCTGCTCTACGCGCCGATGCTGCTGGTCCCGCTCGCGTGGCTTCGTGGTCGCGACGACGGCATGGCGATGGTGGTCTACGTGCTGGCCGTCACCTGGCTAGGCGACACCGGCGCCTACTTCGCGGGACGCTTCTTCGGCCGAACCAAGCTCTTCGAGCGCGTGTCGCCCAAGAAGACCGTCGAGGGCGGGCTCGGGGGCCTCGTGCTCAGCGCGCTCGGGGGCACCTTGATCGCGCGCCAGGCCGGGCTTCCCTTCGGCCTCGCCGAGGCCATCCTGCTCTCGGCCCTGCTCGATGTCGCCGGGGTCGTGGGCGACCTCGCCGAGAGCCTGTTGAAGCGGGCCTGGGGGGTGAAAGACTCCGGGTGGATCATGCCGGGACACGGCGGCATCCTCGATCGCATCGACTCGCTGCTTTTTACCGCGCCGCTGCTCTGGGCGTGGCTACTCATGCGACCGTGACCATCCTCTACGCCGTTGCCGCCGTACTCCTCATCGGGGCGCTGATCCTCGTCCATGAGACCGGCCACTATGTCGTGGGCCGGATCTTCGGCGTGGGCGTGAAAGTGTTCTCGATCGGCTTTGGTCCGCGCTTGTTCGGCATCAGGCGCGGCCAGACCGACTACCGCGTGAGCGCGATTCCCTTCGGCGGCTACGTGCGCTGGGTGGGCTCCGACCCCTTCGCCGACGGCGGGGCCGACGACGACGAGTGGATCGACGCCAAGGGCAGCTTCATCCACAAGCCGGCGTGGCAACGACTGCTGGTGGTGTTGGCCGGCCCGGTCACCAACCTCGTGCTGCCGGTGGTGGTCTTCACCGCCCTCATGTTTGCCGGTGAGCCCCAGCCCATCGCCGACGTCGGTCGCGTGGAACGGGAGGCCGCGGCGTGGAACGCGGGGTTGCGGCCGGGCGACCGCCTCGTGGAGGTCAATGGCCAGCCGGTGCTCACCTGGGTCGATGTCATCGACGCCTTCACCGACGACGAGGCCGATCCCGTGCAGATCGTGGTGGAGCGAGAGGGATTGCGCCTGCCGATGACCCTCGGCGCCGCCGACGTCGACCTCCCGCTCACCCCCTGGGACTACGGCTTCGACAACGACGCGCCCGACACCACGCTGGTGGTCGACGACCCCGCCAGCCCCGCCGCGCGGGCGGGCCTGCGCACCGGCGACAAGATCACCGAGATCGACGGCGCGGCGGTGCGAAGTTTCTTCGAGGTGGAACGCGCGCTGTCTCGCGCCGGGAAGGTCCGCCTGGAGGCGAGCCGCGGCGAGGAACCGGTCGAGGTCGAGGTCGAGGCCTCGCCCGGGTGGGCCGAGGCCCCGGCCCTTGTCGACGACGACACCTACCGTCGCTACGGCCTCGCCA
>VGRQ01000104.1 GCA_016875315.1 Deltaproteobacteria bacterium
GCAGCCAGCCCGCGCTTCGAGGGTCGTTGCGGGCGCGCATCACCGACGCGGCCGCGCGGAAGCGCGATTCGGCCCCCGGGTCGCGCTCCCGCGGGCCCACGAGGAGGTTCGGCCCGGCGGGCACCTAGGCCTCCACCGGCAGGCCGCCCACCATCTCGGCGAGTTGGTCGGGCGAGCGCGCCACGCGCAGCGCCTCGTCGCGGCCGACGATACCGTCGCGAACGTAGCGGAAGAGGGCCTGGTCGAGCGACTGCATGCCGCCAACCTCGTTGCTGGCGGTGCGCAGGTAGCTCTCCACCTGGTGCACCTTGTTCTCGCGGATCAAGTTCGCCACCGCGTAGTTGTGCAACAAGATCTCCAGCGCGGCAACCCTCCCCGAACCACAGGCGCGCTTGCACAGCGCCTGGGCCACCACCCCGCGCAGGAGCACGGACAACACCCCGCGGGCCTGGTCGCGCGATTCTTCCGGCATCACGTCGATCACGCGGTCGATGGCCTTCGCCGCCGAGTTGGTGTGCAGCGTGCCGAGCACGAGCACGCCGGTCTCCGCCGCGTGCAGCGCGAGCGACACCGACTCCAGGTCGCGAAGTTCGCCCACCATCAGCACGTCTGGCGACTCCCGCATCGCGCTGCGGAGCCCATCGGCGAAGGACGCCACGTCGCGACCAACCTGTCGCTGGGTCACCACCGAGGCCAGCGGCTCGTGCACGAACTCAACGGGATCTTCGAGCGTGATGATGTGCCGCTCGGAGCTGGTGTTCATCTCGTGGAGCATCGCCGCGAGGGTGGTGGTCTTGCCGCTCCCGGTGGGGCCCGTCACCAGCACCAGCCCGTTGGCGAGTCGGGTGAGCGCGCGGACAGACTCGGGAAGGTTCAGCTCGTCGAGCGTCGGGAGCCGGTCGGGAATCGCCCGGAAAACCGCGGAAACGCCGTCGTTCTGCACGAAGGCGCTGGCGCGGAAGCGGCCGAGGCCTTCGATCACGTGGATGAAGTCGACCTGTTGCTCGCGCTCGAAGCGGGCGCCCTGGACCCCGTCGAGGACCTCGGCGACGAAGCGCCGAGCATCGCGAGAGGTGAGCGTGCGGAAGGGCAAGGCGACGAGGTCGCCGTCGAGGCGGACGATGGGTGGCTTGCCGGCGTGGAGGTGCAGATCGCTGGCGCGCTGGTCGACCACCACCCGAAGGAACGAATCAAGCAGCGCCACGGCCTAGGCTCCCGCCTTCTTGGGGTCGGGCGGGGCGAGCGCTTCGAACTGCTTCTTGTCGCGAGCCTTGGCGTAGGCGGTGTCGGCAGTGATTTCCCCGGCGTTGTAGAAGCGCATCAGCTCCGCGTCCATCGACTGCATGCCCTGGTCGCGGGAGGTCGCGATCACCGAGGGCAGCTGGTAACACTTGCCCTTGCGGATCATGTTCGCGACGGCGTCGTTGTTGAGCATGACCTCGGTCGCCAGCACGCGCCCCTTGCCGTCGGCGCGAGGCAGGAGGTACTGGCACACCACCGCGCGCAGGCTGCCCGCCAGCATCGCGCGCACCTGGTCTTGCGAGCCGGCCGGGAAGGTGTTGATCAGCCGGTCGAGCGTGGTGTCGGCCGACACGGTGTGTACCGTCCCGAGCACGAGGTGACCGGTCTCGGCCACCGACACGGCGAAGCTGATCGTGGCGAGGTCGCGCATCTCGCCGACGAGGATGACGTCCGGGTCCTGGCGGAGCGTGGCGCGCAGCGCGGCGGCGAAGGAGCCGGTGTGGGTGCCGAGCTCCCGCTGGTTGACGAGCCCCCGGGCGCGCGGGTGGACCACCTCGATCGGATCTTCGAAGCTGATGACGTGACGGGAACTCGTGCGGTTGATCCGGTCGATCAGCGCCGCGAGCGTGGTGCTTTTCCCCGAGCCGGTGGGGCCACCCACGAGAACCAGCCCGTTGGGCAAGTCGCCGAGCCCACGCACCACCGGGGGTAGCCCGAGCTCGTCGAGGCTGGGGATGCTCCCGCGCACCACACGAAAGACCGCGGACACGCCGTGGATCTGGCGGAAGATGTTGGCTCGGAAGCGCGAGCCCTCCCCCTCCACGCGATAGCTCAGGTCGACGTCGCGACGCGCCTCGAGGTCGTCGGTCTGCTGCGCGCTCAGCAAGGGCAGGACGAGGTCGCGCACGTCGTCGGCGGCCAGGACGTGCTCGCCGATGGGCTCCACCCGGCCGAGGCGCTTCATGAAGGGCGGGCGCCCGGGAACCAGCAGCAGATCGTCGCCGCCGGCCCCGGCCATCGCCAGCAGCAAGCGGTCGAGCGGCGAGCCCTCCAACTCGGCCAGCGGGCGAGCGGTGGCGGCGACGCTCCACCGCTGCAGGAGCTTCCGCGCGCGCTCGGCGACGGCCACGTGGCTATCGCCGAGGAGTCGTTGCACCGTCCCGGCCTGCGCGGCGTCGCCGAGCTTCTCGAGGCAATCGAGGGCCGCGAGTCGTACCTCGGCGGACTCGTCGCCGAGCACGCGAGCGACGTGAGGGGCCATGTCTCGGGCGCCCATCTCGCTGAGAGCCGCGAGCGCCACGAGACGGAACTCAGGCTCCTTCAGGGCGATTTCCGCGACGTGAGGCGCGGCGCGCACGTCTTTCAGGGTGCCGATGGCCTCGATCGCGCACTCGCGGACCCACCAGTCAGGGTCGACCTGCGCCGTGCGCACCAGGGCGCCGATCGCCGCCGCCGCGCGGAGCCTGCGGATCACCCCCACCGCGAACATCCGCACCGGGGCGCTGCCGGTCTCCAGGAGGGGCACGACGTACCGGACCAGCTTCTGCCCCGCGAGATCCACGAGCGCATCGGCCACGCGCTCGCGCACCCACCAGTCCTCGTCGCGCAAGTGGGCCACCAGTCGCGGCCACAGGGTGTTTGCCGGGTCGGGCACGTGCCGGGCTACCTCCACGGCGTAGCGCCGCACCTCCGCGTCCTTGCTGTGCAACAGCCACATCACGGTGCGGGCCACGTCGATCTTGCCGCTGGCACCCACGTGGGCGAGCACTTCCGCCGCGCGCGCCCGGACCGCGATCTGGCGGTGCCCGAGAGCCTCGACGAGCAGCGGGAGGATGGCATCGGTGTCGAGCGACTCCAGCACGTCGAGCACCACGAGGCGGACGGACTGCGGTCCGCTGTGGAGCTTGCGCTCCAGCGCGGCGACGGCCTGGACGGACGCGAATCGCCGCAACCCCTCCAGGGCCGCGCGCACGATCGAGAGCGAGGGCGAGTCGAGCATCGGCGCCACGTGGGCGAACCACTCCGGCTCGCTGGCGAGGGTCGAGAACGCCGACACCGCCGCCGACACCACCATCTCATTGTCGTCGACCAGCCCGATCGCCAGCGCCCGCAGTGCGCCGACCCGGTCGCGACCCATGAAACGCTCCTCGCCGAGGTACTTCAGGATCTTCAGCTTCTCCTGCTGGTTCGCCCTCGGAAATGCCTCCACGAGGGTGGGGATGGCATGGTGCCCGGCGATCCGCACCGCCACGTCGATCGCGACGCCGCGCCCGGGGAAGCTGGGTTCCTTCACGAAGTCGTCGATGAGCGCCAGCACCGTGCGCCCCCCGACCGCGGCGAGCACCTGGCCGGCGGAGGCCCGGACCCCGGGGTCGGCGTGGTGGAGCAGCTCGGCCAGCTCGGCGTGCGCGGCCGGATCGTTCACCTTGGGGAGGGCCTGCGCCAGCACGGCGCGCAGGGCCGGGTCGTTGGACTTGAGAGACTTCACCAGCGGCGCGAAGAGCCCGCGGTCGGCGCTGGCCTGCACCACGTGTACGAACAGCGCGCCCTGGGCGTGGACCTGCACCGCGTCGAGCCCGCCCTTGACGAGGTGGTCGAGGAGGCGCAGCGCATGGTCGCTGCCGATGGTCCCCACGCCGGCGGCGAGGGCGACGGCCTCGTCGGGTCCGCGGGGCGGCGTTGCACGGAGCTGGCGGACGAGTTCGCTGCCGGTCACGGGGAACGGTGTATCGCGAGCGAGGGCCTACGCCGTGGCCAGGGCGGCTCCGAGACGGTCGAGAGCGGCCTCCAGCGCGCTGACCGACACCGCGCCCACCGACATGCGGAACCAGCCGCTCTCCTCGCCGAGATCGAAGGCCTGGAAGGGCACGACCGCCACGCCGGCCCGCTGGAGGAGCCAGCGGCGGACGTCTTCGTTGGTGCCCATCGGCGTGCCGTCGATACCGGGCCTGCCGAAGAGATCGAAGCGCACCGAGAGATACATCGCGCCCTGGGGGGCGATGTGGTGGACGCCGAGGCGCGTGAGCCCCTGGTGCAGCGTGTCAAGTCGCGACTGGAGACCGGCGCGGAAGCCCTCGCCGAAGTCGGCCATCGCCACGTCGTCGCCGAGGAGCGCCGTGGTGGCCACTTGCTCCGGCCGCGGCGCCCAGGCGCCCACGTGGCCAAGGAAGGACTTCATGCGCTCGGCCAGCACCGGGTGCAGGGTTGCCCACCCCACCCGCAGCCCGGTGGCAGCGAAAGCCTTGCTGATCGCGTCGATGGTCACGACGTACGGCGCCACCTCGGGCACGAGCACGGCGGGGTGCGCGTGCCGCGTGTTCCCGTAGGTGAGCAGCCAGTAGACCTGGTCCCACATCCACATCAGCGGCGGCCGGCCTGTCGACGTGCGCCGCGCGTTTTCTTCCACGACCAGCCGCGCGATGTCGGCGAGGCGCCCCGGGTCGATGGCGGTGCCGGTGGGGTTGAGCGGCGAGTTCAGCGTGAACATCTTCCCGCGGGAGAGCGGCTCGCGGAGCTGATCGACCGTGGGAAAGAACAGGTTCTCGGCACTCGTCGCGACCTGGACCTGCACAGCGTCGGTGAGCTGCCCGTAGTAGCCGTTGTTCCAGCTCGGCACGCAGTACACCAGGGTGTCGCCCGGCTCGAGGAAGAGCCGGTAGGTGGCGTACATCACCGGGCGGGCCCCGGAGGCGGTAACCACCCATTCCACGGGGACATCGAGGCCGAGCGCCCGCTTGTACCACGCGGCGATGGCGCGTCGCAGCTCGGGGATCCCCTCCGAAGGCGGATAGTTCGTCTGGGCATCGTCGAGCGCGGCGACGATGCCGTCGCGAAGACGCGCCGGGACCGGGAACTGCCGCGCGTCGAAGTCGCCCACCGTGAGGTTGCAGATGGGCCTTCCCGACGCGGCCAGCCCGCGCACCTCGGCGGCGATGCCGAGGATGAGCGAGCCCTGCATCTCCCGCGCCACCCGGGTGAGCGCGAGCTGGGCGAATTGCTTGGGGTCGAGCGAGGACTGGGTCACGACGGCTCCCGGGCGGGGGGCGCCGCTAACTCGTCGCCGGCCCCTCAGGTCGCCGCCGCGCGATTCCGATCCGGGGTGCAGGAGGCTCCCCCATGCTCGCCCTCATCGCCCTCGCCCACGCCGGCACCTGGCCCGTATGCGCCTCCACCGAGACCTCCGTGAGCGTCAACGGCGGCTGGACTCTCGTCGAGCAGCGCGAGAGCGACGGCGATGACGTGCAGCACCGGGGGGCCTGGTCGAGCGAGGCCTCGCTGTCGCAGACCTTCGGCGGCCGCCGCGACGAGAACTACTGCGCCAGCGAGGACGGCCTCATGGGCCTCACCCGGCGCTGGACCGCCGAGCTCGTGGCGGTGACCGCGCTGCCCGGCACCGAGTCCAGCGCCTGCGAGGCGACCATCTGGGCCGAGGGCAGGGCCGACGCCGACGCCCGAGCCGAGGTCGATCCCGAGTCGCTAGCCGCCATGGCGCGTGGCAGCGCGCTCACGATGGCCGAGGCCGCCAACGTGGCCGACATCTCGGTCGACGCCGGTGGCGGCGCCCGCTTCGCCGGCCAATGGACGTGGCGCGTCCCGGGCACCCGGGCCGCCGACATGGTCGGCACCGTCGTGGTGAGCGCGCAGGCGGCCTACGCGGGCGCCACCCTCGACATCCCCGGCTGGGCCATGGTCGATACCTGGGACGGCGAGATCGACGCCTGGGTTCGCCAGGACGACGAGTGGGTTCACGTGACGGGCACCGCCCCGATGGAGATCCCCTTCGGCGCCGTCGTGACACCCCGCGGCTCGGTGTGCGCCACCGGCTCGGTGACGACCGCCTCGCAGTCGGTGCTCGGCGGCGGCGGCGCCGGCGGGGCCGGCATCAGCTTCGGCATGGAGCCCGTGGCCACCGGCGAGGCGCTCAGCGGCGATGCGCCCGGGGCGCCCGCGTTCGGGCCCTGCGGGTGCGAGTGAAAGAGTGCAAGGTGCCGGAGGTTAATGGTTAAGACTTAGGTATTGCCGCGTCAACCCGCCTCCACCCGCCACGCCCGCTCCCGCCCGCCGATCCACACCGCGCTGCCGGCCGCGGCGAGGCACCAGGGGCGGTCGAGTTCCACCGGCACCGGAACCGTCCCCTCGCGCGTGGCGACGAACAGGCGTCCCTCGGCGAGCAGCCACAGCCGCTGCCATCGGTCCACCGCGAAGGCGGTCGGCTCGGGGGGCGCCGCTGTCCAACTACACCCGTCGAAGCGGTGATGTTGACCCCCGGCCGCCGCGTGGAGCAGGCCGTCGGCAAACGCGAGGTGACGCACCGGCGAGTGCTTGCCCGCGGAGAGCCGTCGCAAGGGGCCGCCGTCGACCACGTGGAGCGCACCGTCCCCCGTGCCCGCGTAGACGACCCCCGCCGCCTCGCACAGCGCGAAACACTCGGCCGGTCCCATGCCACCCTCCAGCCCCGTCCGCCAGCCGAGGAGAAGCTGCCGGCCGGTCGACAACAGGCACCGCAGCTCGTCCCAGCCCTCCTCGGCGTCGGCCCCATGCTTGCGCGTCGTGGGCTCGCCGCGAAAGTCCCAGCGCACCAGTGACTGCGACGTGGCCACGAGGAGGTCGCCCTGGTGGACACACATCGCCTCCACCCGGCGCGCCTCGCGGCGTGCCCCCCGCGGCCAGGGAAAGGGGACGAAGCGCCCCTCGCGCCACAGGGTGAGCCCGTAGTCCGAGCCGAGCGCCACGCCGCCGGGCACCGCCACCGCGCAGCGCACCGTCGCCACCGGATCGTCGCCCATGTCGCGACAGCTCCACGACTCCACGCGCCCCACCCGGGCCGGCGGCGGCGGGCGCTCCCGGGGGAAACGCAGCACCGGCAAGCTCACGTCGACGGCCCGAGCACGAGGCCCCGGCGGCCGGCCGGCGAAGAGCCCGGCGAGCAAGGCAGGATCGGCCTCCCGGGCGGCGTCGAGCAAGATCGCGTCGGCGAGGTCGGCGGTCAGCGGAAGGCCGTCGCGACCAGGGTAGTGCCCGCCCCCGCGCGCGAGGCGCTCGCGGATGTCGAAGGGATCGGGAAAACCGAGCTTCGCCGCGATGCGCGCGCGGGCGAGGCCCAGCGCCTCTCGGTCGAGCCAGGCCACCACCTCGGCGGCGGCGCCCGCCGGGATTCTACTCGCTGTCAACGCCGCTATCTTCACCGCTGCCACAGGGCTCCGACCAGCCGGTGGTGGCCCCGCAGAGCTCGACCACCACCTCGGGCGTGCTGCCGTCGTTGCTCTCGATGCGGATCGCGCCCTCGAACTTCCCTTCCTCGGTGGTGTAGAGCGCCACGTCCCAGTCCACGCTGTCGCCGGGATTGATGAGCACGTCGGACTTGTCCTCGAAGGTGAACACGCCGCCCGGGTTGGCGATGAGCCGCGCCTGGTACACCTGGAGCTGCTCCTCGCCGGTACTTGCCACGTTGAAGGAAGCAGACTTCGCGTAGGAGGGCTGCAGGCCCTCGAAGAGCACGTAGCTGGGGGTGACGACGATCACGCCGTTGCCGCCCGAGATCTTGGTGTCGGTGCCCGACTGGAAGCCGGTGTCCTGGGGGCAAGCGGCGAGGAAGAGGAGAGGGAGCGCGCGCATCGGAGCCTCCTGATAACGCAAGGGGCGATGATAACGGTCGAGATCGAGGTGCCGCGCGGAGGCTTCGTCAAGCGCGAGTCGGGACGGGGCGTGGAATACGTGTCGCCCCTGCCCTGCCCCTTCAATTACGGTTGTGTCCCCGGGCAGATCGGCGAGGATGGCGACCCCGTCGACGCGGTGGTCCTCGGCCCCCGCCTCGCGACAGGCACGCGGGTAGACACGACGCCCTGGCTCCGCGTGCTCTTCGTCGACGACGGGGCGCAGGACGACAAGCTGGTGTGCGGTCCCTCCCCGCCCACCGCCGCCGACCGCGCCCTGCTGGCCTCGTTCTTCGCGCTGTACGCGGTGGCGCGCACGCTGTTGAACCGCGCCCGGGGACGGGGTTCGGCGCGCTACCTCGGCATCGCGCCGCTGCGCGCGCGATAGGCTGCCGCCGTGCGGCTTCCCTGGATCGCCCTGGCGTTGTTCGCGCTCGTGGCGTGGTTGTTGTCGCCGCTCTCGCAGGGTGGCCTCCTCGGGGCGGCCGGCACCGATCTCTTTCGCGGCACCTGGGGCTTCGACCACCAGGCCCAGTCCTTCCCGCTTCCCTTCTGGACCGACCGCGTGGGCTTTCCCGGCGGGGTCAAGCTCCTGATTCTCCCGTTCGTCTCGTCGCTTCTCGGCGCCCCCTTCCACTGGGTGCTCGGCCCGTGGGACGGCTACAACGCCTGGATGGTGTCCCTGCTCTGGCTCGGGGCCTTCTGCACGGCGTGGTGGGTGAAGGAGGCGAGCGGGAGCGGCGCCGCCGGGCTGCTGGCCGGTGGGCTCATGGTGTCGCAACCCACGCTGCTTCTCGCGCTCACCGACGGCACCGCCGAGCACGTTGCCTTCTGGTCGATCCCCGCGATGCTCGCCTCGCTGGCGCGCGCCCGCACCGACCCCGGGAACCGCTGGGGCCTCGCGGCCGGCCTCTTCGCCACCATCGTGGCGCTCGACAGTCCCTACCACGCGATCTTCTCGGTTCCCCTCACCCTGTTGCCGCTCTGGCGCTGCCCGCCGCGAGCGCGGTGGGCCTTCCTCGGCGTGGCCGCGCTCGGCGTGGCCGCGGTGGTGGGTCTCTACTGGGGGCTGCCGCTCGCCGGGCGCCTGGA
The DNA here is from genome assembly GCA_016875315.1 of Deltaproteobacteria bacterium. Lineage (GTDB taxonomy): Bacteria > Myxococcota_A > UBA796 > UBA796 > SXON01 > SXON01. Next base: position 8,988 of record VGRQ01000104.1, read on the forward strand.
GAACAAGGCCCAGAACGCGGTGAAACTCGCCACGTGGTGGCAGTGGGACGCGGGGCAGATGCTCAAGCCCTGGGACTTCACCTTCTCGCCGGCCTTCGTCCCCAGCTACACCATCCTGGGGGCGCTGGCACTCGCCGCCGCGCGGCCCGGCCGCGCCCTGCCCTGGATAGGTTGCGCCGTCCTATGCCTGTTGTTTGCGCTCGGCGCGTCGCCGGAGAACACCGGCGTGCTCGGGCGCTGGTGGGGCGAGACGGGCGCCGCCCTCGGTCGCGGGCTCTCCTGGTTCAACGAGCATCTCTCGCCGGGAGCGATCCGATTCCCCCGGCGATGGCTGATCCCGATGGCGCTCGCCCTGTTCACCGCCGCCGGCATCGGCCTCGGGCGCCTGCCCCGGGAGTGGATGCGGGTGGCCGTGGCCATCCCGGCGGCGCTGGGAGGCACGTGGTTGTCGATGGATCGTACTGGCTTTCGGCAGGCGTTCCCGCGGATCACCGTGCCCGACCCGGCCTTCGCGCGCTTCGTTCACGACCACGCCGCCGAGGGGGCCGCCGTGGTGTTGCCCACCATCCGCGGCGCGAGCCGCCTCCACGAGCGATTCGAGCTGCCCGTCTTCGCCAACCTCGACGCCTCGCTGGTGTCGGCCGACCAGCCTTTCCTCCAGGTGGCGCTCGGGCGCGCGCTGGTCAACGCGCCCCAGGGCCTGTTCACGATGCAGCCGAAGAAGCGGAAAGACATCGACACCGAGCGTTTCTTCCAGGACCTCAACGACCTCTGCAACACGCAGACCACGGGCAACGAGGTGCCGCCCTCAGCCTTGCAGGAGCCGGAAAACCGCGCAGCGCGCGCCCGGGCGCTGGCGGTCAAGGGCCTCCGCTTCATCGTCCTCGACGAGGAGGCGTACGGGGAGACGGGCCTGGGCTACGCGAGGCTGCCCTTCGCCGACCTGATCGCCGAGGAGCAGCACTTCGACGACGGCACCGGGGTGACGGTGTGGGTGTTGTCGCCTTAGGTCAGGCACGCTGCGGCCGATGCTCGGCCCGGCTACGTTGAGCCCAGAGGCGCCTTTTGCACCGCAAGACCCGCGACAAAGATCTCACCTGTTCCTTCTGTGGCAAGTCGCAACGCGACGTTCGCAAGCTCATCGCCGGGCCGAGCGTCTACATCTGCGACGAGTGCGTGGAGCTTTGCAACGAGATCATCACCGAGGAGTACGAGCGCGAGGACTTCGCCGCCGCGCGAGCGCTCGTCCCCCGGCCGATCGAGATCGCTCGCCACCTCGACGACTACGTCGTCGGTCAAACCCGGGCGAAGAAGGTGCTCTCCGTCGCTGTCCACAACCACTACAAGCGCATCGACGCGCGCGCGAATCGCGACGACGTGGAGCTGCAGAAGAGCAACATCCTGCTCATCGGCCCCACCGGCACCGGCAAGACGCTGCTCGCCCAGACGCTGGCCAAGAAGCTCAACGTGCCCTTCGCCATCTGCGACGCCACCTCGCTCACCGAGGCCGGCTACGTGGGCGAAGACGTCGAGAACGTAGTCCTCTCCCTGTTCACCGCCGCCGAGTACAGCGTGGAGCGCACGCTCAAGGGCATCATCTACGTCGACGAGATCGACAAGATCGCGCGCAAGGGCGAGAACCCCTCGATCACGCGCGACGTGTCGGGCGAGGGCGTGCAGCAGGCGCTGTTGAAGATCATCGAGGGCACCGTGGCCAACGTGCCGCCCAAGGGCGGCCGCAAGCACCCGCAGCAGGAGTTCCTGCAGATCGACACCACCAACATCCTCTTCATCTGCGGCGGCGCCTTCGTGGGCCTCGACAAGATCGTGGAACAACGCCTCAACAAGTCGGGCGTTGGCTTCGGCCAGGAGATGAAGGAGCGGCGGGCCTACCGCCCCGGCGAGTTGCTCGCGCAAGCCGAGACGGAAGACCTCCTGCGCTTTGGCCTCATCCCCGAGTTCCTCGGCCGCCTCCCGGTGGTGGCCACGCTCGAAGAGCTCGACGAGGCCGCGCTCATCGACATCCTCGTGCGCCCGAAGAACGCGCTCGCCAAGCAGTACCAGAAGCTCTTCGAGATGGAAGGCGTGCAGTTGCGCTTCACCGACACCGCGCTGGCGGCGATCGCCAAGGAGGCGATCAAGCGCAAGACCGGGGCCCGCGGCCTGCGCGCCATCGTCGAGGAGCTCATGCTCGACGTGATGTACGATCTCCCCGGGAAGAGCGGCGTGCGCGAGTGTGTCGTCACCGACGAGGTGGTGGCGCACAAGAAGGAGCCCATCCTCGTCTACGAAAACGAAGCCGTCTGAGGTCCCATGTTCTTCCGTGAGCGTCGCCCCAGCAATCCGAACCGGGAGCGGCGGCTCCCGCTGCTTCCCCTGCGGGAGCTCGTGGTCTTCCCCCACGCGGCGGTGAGCTTCATCGTGGGCCGTGAGCGCAGCATCGCGGCGCTGAACGAGGCGATGAAGGGCGAGAAGGAGATCTTCCTCGCCACGCAGCGCGAGGCGGGCACGCGGGAGCCCACGCCCTCCGAGGTACACGAGGTCGGAACGGTGGCGTCGGTGGTGCAGGTGATGCGCCTGCCCGACGCCACGGTGAAGGTGCTGGTCGACGGCCTGCGCCGCGCCCGGATCCTGCGCTTTGTCGGCGATCAGGAACACTTCATGGTGGAGGTCGAGGAACTGCCGGAACCGGCGCCCGCCGGCCCGGAGACGGTGGCGCTGATGCGCCAGGTGAAGGAAGCCTTCGACGAGTTCGTGCGACTCAACAAGTCGGCCA
>VGRQ01000105.1 GCA_016875315.1 Deltaproteobacteria bacterium
TATCGTGACATCTACAGCGTCGTCCCCGGCGTCGACACCTTCATGCCGGTCGACGTCTACGTGCCCGGCTGCCCGCCCAATCCCGATGCGCTGTTCATGGGAATTCGCCGCTTGCAGGAGAAGATCCGGCTGAAGCGCGAGGGCAAGTGGACCGAGCCCGAGCTCCGTCCCGACACCCCCGGTCTACGCTCCCCCGCCATCGGTCGCCTCGGCGATCCCGGGCGCGACGCCGGCACCTCGCAGGCCCAGCTCGACGCGGTGCTCGGCCTCGATCCCGGCGGTGGGCTCCGGCGCCCGGAACCGAAGTCATGAGCATCGACCTGTCCCGTTTCGACCTGGTGGCCGAGAACGACACCGTCGTGGTCCCGGTCGACAAGCTCGTCGACGTCGCGACCTACCTCCGTGGGCAGGGCTTCGAGTACTTCGTGTACTGCTGCGCCGTCCACTACCCGGCCAGCGAGTCGGAGCCCGATCGCGCGCTGGTGGAGTACCGCCTGCGTCGCCTCCCGGCCGAGGACATGGTCCTGCGCCTGTGGATTCCCAGCAGCGACGCCTGCCCCTCCCTCGCCGGACTCTGGGAGGCCGCCGACTGGCAGGAGCGCGAGCAGTTCGACCTCGTGGGCGTGCGCTTCGCGGGGCATCCCGACCTGCGCCGCATCATGCTGCCGGAAGACTGGCCCGGCCACCCGCTGCGTCGCGACTACGCGATCGACACGAGGCACTTCCCGTGGCGCTAGGTCACGGCCACCTTCCCGAGCCGGTGGCGGCGCTGATCCGCGCCCGCGCCACGGTGCCCAATCCGCACCTCGACGTGGAGAGCTACGATCCCGAGGGCGACCTGCTGGTGCTCAACCTCGGGCCGCAGCACCCGTCGACTCACGGCGTTCTCCGCGTGAAGTTGTACCTCGACGGCGAAGTCTGCATCAAGGCGGTGCCCTACCTCGGCTACCTGCACCGCGGCGTGGAGAAGCTCTGCGAGAAGCTCACCTACGTGCAGATCACGCCCATCGTCGACAAGAACGACTACGTGGCCGCCTTCTCCAACGAGATGGCGATCAACATGGGTTTCGAGGCCCTCCTCGGGGTCGAGCCGCCCCCCCGGGCGCAGCACATCCGGGCCCTGGGCGCCGAGATGCAGCGCGTGGCGAGTCACCTCTTGTGGATCGGCACCTTCGGCCTCGACATGGGCGGCGCGCTCGGCGGCGGCGCCACCCTGTTCATGCATACCTTCCGCGAGCGGGAGTCGATCCTCGACTGCTTCGAGGTGCTCACCGGCTCGCGCTTCCACTACAACACCCTCCAGGTGGGCGGCTGCCGCCACGACATCCCCGCCGGCTGGCAAACGCTCGTCCGGCAGACGTTCGCGACCATCTCGGCGCGCATCGAAGAGTACGAGAGCTTCGTCCGCACCAACGCGATCTTCCTCGCCCGCACCCGGGGGGTGGGCGTGGTCGACGCCGGGCTGGCGCTCTCGCTCGGCGTGTCGGGGCCGGTGCTGCGCGCGTCGGGGGTCGACTACGACCTGCGTCGCGACCGTCCATACGGCTTGTATCGCGACCTCAAGGTGAACGTCGCGACGGCGAGCGCGGGCGACTGCCACGCCCGCTTCGAGGTGCGGCTCGCCGAGATGCGGGAGAGCATCCGGCTGGTACACTTGCTGCTCGAGGGCGTGCCCGAGGGGCCGATCAATAGCCTCAAAGCCGTGAAGTTGCCCGGCGCGGTGAAGCCGAAGCCCGGGATCGGCTACGCCGCCATCGAGTCGCCGAGGGGCGAGCTCGGCACCTGGGTGGTGGCCGACGGCTCCGACAAGCCCTACCGCTGCAAGATCCGCAGCCCGTCGCTGCACGCGCTGTCGTTGTTGCCCTACCTCGCGCCGGGCCAGAACCTGAGCGACATCATCGTCACCCTGGGATCGCTCGACCCGATCATGGGAGAGGTTGATCGCTGATGACGATGATCCTCGGCAACCCCTGGGTCCACGGTGGCGTCGTCGGCTTCGTCGTCGTCAACTTCCTCATGGTCACCTTCGCGTGGTCGGTGTGGTTCGAGCGCAAGTTCGCGGGTCGCATGCAGAACCGCCCCGGCCCCACCGAGGTGGGCCCCTTCGGCCTGTTGCAGCCCATCGCCGACCTGCTGAAGCTGTTGCAGAAGCAAGACATTGTCCCTGACGGGGCCGATCGCGCCTTGTTCAACCTCGCGCCCCCCATCGGCGCCATCCTCATCCTCGCGTCGGCCGCCGCCCTGCCCTTCGGCCCGGGACTGGTAGCCGCCGACCTCGACGTGGGCGTGCTGTTTGCGCTGTCGATCACCTCGCTGATGGTCATCCCCGTCTGGATGGCGGGGTGGGCGTCGAACAACAAGTACGCGCTCCTCGGCGCGATGCGCGCGGCGGCGCAGGCGGTGAGCTTCGAGGTGCCGCTGTTGCTCTCGGCGATGGTGCCCATCGTGCTCGCGGGCAGCTTCTCCATCGCCGACATCGTGGCGGCCCAGTCGGGCTACGCGTGGTTCGCGCTGTGGCCGCCCGGTCCAGGGCTGGTGGCCTTCGTCCTGTTCTTCCTCACGTCGCTGGCCGAGGCCAACCGCATCCCCTTCGACATCCCCGAGGCCGAGTCGGAGCTGGTGGCCGGCGTCACCACCGAGTACACCGGCATGAAGTTCGGGTTGTTCTACCTTGCCGAGTACGTACACACGCTGGTGGCCTCGCTCCTGGCCACGGTGCTCTTCCTCGGCGGCTGGGAGGGCCCGTTCGTCGACGGCCCCCACTGGATGATCGCCAAGGCCCTCGGCTTGTACGCCTTCATCTTCTGGGTGCGGTGGACGCTCCTGCGCTACCGCGCCGACCAGTTCATGGCGCTCTGCTGGAAGGTGCTCGTGCCCACTTCCCTCGCCACGCTGGTGGCAGCAGCCCTGTGGAAGCACCTGTCATGATGGGGCTCCTCGCCGCGTTCGCCGCGCTGTGGGTGAGCGCGAAGAACCTGTTCCGCCCGATGACCACCACGCCCTTGCCGTGGAAGGGCCGTCGCGACTTGCCCGAGCGCTACCGCACCTCCTTCGCGCTGGTACACGACGTGTACGGCGACGAGGCCTGCATCGGCTGCAAGATGTGCGAGAAGATCTGCCCGTCGCAGATCATCACCGTGGTGCCGGGGGGCCGCGCCAACTCGGAAAAGACTGGGAAACCGCGCGGCTGGTGCAAGGACTTCACGCTCGACCTCAACGCGTGCATCCACTGCGAGCTGTGCATCCAGGTGTGCCCGGCCGACGCCATCGTGATGCTCCGCGAGCAGGACACGCCCGGTTTCTCCCGCGAGGATCTGTTCCTCAGCATGGAGAAGCTCTACGCCAACGAGAAGAAGGCGCCGAGCTGGGGCACCGGCGCCAGGCTCATCGGCATGCAGGAGCCCCCCAAGCCACCGAAGCCGGAGGCGCCCCAGGCCGAGGCGCCCAAGGCCCCCGCGGAAGGGGCGACCTCGTGACCGCGTGGATCCTCTTCGTGCTCGTGGCGTTCGGCACGCTCGTGTCGGCGGTGATGGTGGTGCGCACCGCCGACCTCGTGCGCGCGGTGTTGTGGCTCGCGGCCTCGCTGGTGGCCACCGCCGGGCTGTACGCCCTGCTCGACGCCGGCTTCCTCGCCGCGATGCAGCTGCTCCTCTACACCGGCGGCATCATCACCCTGATGATGTTCGCGGTGATGCTGGTGCGGCGCGGACCCGAGGCGCCCACCGCCGGCCTCATCGCCAACCCCGGACGAGCGCTGTTGGCCTCGCTGGCGGTCTTCGGGCTGGTGGCGTTCACCGTGGTGGAGGCGCGCCTCCCCGCGGCGCCCGGTGCCGGGGGCTCGCCTGGCGCCAAGCTGCTCGGGCAGGTGTTGCTCGGCCCGCTCGCCCTGCCCTTCGAGGCGCTCAGCGTGTTGTTGCTCGCCGCCATGGTGGGGGCGATCGCCCTCGCCCGGCGAAAGGACCCGGAAGAATGAACGGCCCCCCGCTCGAGGCCTGGCTCGCCCTGTCTGCCGCGCTCTTCGCGGTGGGCCTCTTCGGCGTGCTCACCCGCAAGAACCTCGTCGCCATCTTGCTCGGCGTGGAGCTCATGGCCAACGCCGCCAACCTCAACATGGTGGCGCTCGGGCACTTCCGCGGCAGCCCCTTCGGGCAGGCGGCCGCCTTGTTCTCCATCGCCCTCACCGTGGCCGAGGTGGTGGTGGGGCTCGCCATCGTGGTGCTGCTCGCGCGCACGCACAAGTCCGTCGATGCCGACGTGCCCTCGGAGATGCAGGGATGATCGAGCTCGCGATGGTGCCGGTGTTCCTGCCGCTCGCCACGTTCGGCGTGCTGGCGGTGCTCTGGCCGCTGCGCCACTCGGGCATGCCGGCGGCGTGGCTCTCGGTGGCCTCGGCCGTCGCTTCCTGCGTGGCGGCGATCCTCGCCTGGAGCGGCGCCCCGGTGGCCGGGGAGCCCGCCCAGGGGCTGGTGTTCGACTGGCTGGTCCACGACGGCAAGACCATCGCCGAGGTGGGCTTCCGCCTCGACGCCATCTCCGCGCCGATGCTGGTGGTCGTCACCTTCGTGGCCGCCTGCGTGCAGGTGTACAGCCTCGGCTACATGGCCCACGAGCCGCGCCCCGCGCTCGGCCGCTACTTCGCCTGGCACTCGCTGTTCGTCGTCGCGATGTCGGGCATGGTGCTGGCGCCCAACATGCTGCAGTTCCTGGCCTGCTGGGAGCTGGTGGGCCTCTGCTCCTACCTGCTCATCGGCTTCTACTGGGACAAGCCCTCGGCCGGCCGTGCCGCCGTGAAGGCGGTGTGGGTTACCCGCTTCGCCGACATCGGGCTGATGTCGGGCGTCGTGCTGCTCTACGTGACGACGGGTGGCTTCGCGTTCGAGATGACCGGCGACAGCGGCGCCGCCACGCTCGTCGCGGCCCTTCTCTTCTGCGGCGTGATGGGCAAGAGCGCGCAGGTGCCCCTGCACGTGTGGTTGCCCGACGCGATGGAAGGCCCCACGCCGGTGTCGGCGCTGCTCCACGCCGCCACGATGGTGGCCGCCGGCGTGTTCCTCGTCGTGCGCGCCTGGCCGATCTTCGAGGCCGCACCGCCGGTGCTGACGGCGATGACCTGGATCGGCGCTGTCACCGCGCTGGTTGCCGCCTGCACCGCGCTGGTGCAGCACGACATCAAGAAGGTGCTGGCCTACAGCACCTGCTCCCAGCTCGGCTACATGGTCGCGGCGCTGGGGACAGGTAGTTTCTTCGGCGGTTATTTCCACCTCACCACCCACGCCTTCTTCAAGGCGCTGCTCTTCCTCGGCGCCGGCTCGGTGATCCACGCGGTGGGCACCAACGACCTGCGCGAGATGGGCGGCCTCGCGAAGAAGACCAGGCTCACCGCGGGCTTGTTCATCCTCGGCGCCCTCGCCCTGGCCGGCGTTCCCCCGCTCTCGGGCTTCTTCTCGAAAGACCTGGTCCTCGAGGAGTTGATGCACGCCCACGCCTACGGGCCGCTGCTCTTGTGCCTCGCCGCCGCCGGGCTCACCGCCTTCTACATGACGCGGGTGGTGTGCATGGCCTTCCTCGGCCCGGCCAGCGCCCGATCGCTCGAGGCCCACGAGTCGCCCCCGGTGATGCTGTTGCCAATGGTCGCCCTCGCGCTGATCGCCGCCGTGGCAGGCTTCACCACCGGGCGCTTCGGCGACGACGTGGCCCTTGCCCCCTGGCACTTCGCCATCACGGCGCCGGGTGTTGCCGCGCTGCTGCTCGCCCTCGGCGGCATCGCGCTGGCCTACATGAAGTATGGCCAGGGCAAGCTCGCGGGGCTCGGCGTCCCTGCGCTCGCCGCCTTCATCCGATCCGGCCCGGTCGACGGGCTCTTCGTGCGCGGTTGGCAGCAGGGGTTGCGTCCCTTCGCGGGGATGGTTGGCTTCGTCGACCGCTACGTGGTCGACGGGGCCGTCAACCTCTTCGGCTGGGCGGCGCTGGTGGGCAGCGAACGGATGCGCGTGCTTCAAAGCGGCAAGTTGCGCGACGCCACCTACCTGCTGGTGATGGGCGCGCTCGTGGTGGTGGCCTGGGGCGCCATCGGGGGGGTGCGCTAGTGCCCTGGCTGTCGATCACCGTGCTGGCACCGCTGCTCGCTGCCGCGATCTTGTTGCTGGTGCCGGCCTCGTCGCGCGGCACCACTCGCGTGCTCAGCGCCGCCGCCAGCCTCGTGTCCCTGTGGGGCGCCATCGAGGTGAGCCTCGCCTACAACCTGCACGAGGGCGGCCTGCAACTGCGTGAGACGCTGCCCCTGGTGCCCTCGCTCGGCATCAACTGGGACCTCGCGGTGGACGGCTGGGGCGTCTCGCTGCTCCTGTTGACCGGGCTCATCCTCTTCGCCGGGGTGTTCGCCACCTGGACCCTCGACGACCGCGACAAGGACTTCTACATCCTCTTGCTCACGCTCGTGGCCGGGGTGCTCGGCGTGTTCGTGTCGCTCGATCTCTTCGTGTTCTTCTTGTTCTACGAGATCGCGGTGTTGCCGATGTACCTGCTCATCGGCATCTGGGGCTCGACGAAAAAGATCGAGATCAAGGGGCCCTTCGCCTTCGCCCTGCGACGGCTCGACGTGGGTGGGCGCGAGTACGCGGCGATGAAGCTCACCCTGATGCTGCTCATCGGCTCGGCCTTCATCCTCGTCGGCATCTTCGCGCTCTACCAGGGCGGCGGCGCGCGCGACTTCGGGATGTTGCACCTCGCCGAGCACCCGCTCAGCCGCGAGGCCCAGCTCTGGGTGTTCCCCGCCCTGTGGCTCGGCTTCGGATCGCTCGCCGGCGTGTTTCCCTTCCACACCTGGTCGCCCGACGGGCACGCCAGCGCCCCCACGGCGGTGTCGATGCTGCACGCCGGGGTGCTGATGAAGCTCGGCGCCTTCGGGGTGATGCGGGTGGGCATGGTGCTCTGTCCCGAGGGGGCGGTGGCCTGGGCGCCCATCGTCGGCGCCGTGGCCGTCATCAACGTGGTCTACGGCGCGCTCGGCGCGATGTCGCAGACGGATCTGAAGTACGTCATCGCCTACTCCTCGGTGTCGCACATGGGCGTGGTGATGCTCGGCGCCGCCACGCTCGACACCGATGGCTGGAACGGCGCGGTGTTCCAGATGTTCGCCCACGGCCTGATGACGGGGCTCTTCTTCGCCCTGGTGGGCCTCGTGTACGGCCGCGCCCACGATCGCGAGATCTTCCGCATGGGCGGCTTTGCCAAGGCGATGCCCGGGGTGGCGGTGTTCTTCACCCTCGCGGGCCTCTCGTCGCTGGGCATGCCCGGCTTCGCCGGCTTCATCGCCGAGTTCCTCGTGTTCCTCGGCGCGTGGCGCTCGGGCAATGTCGTCTGGGCGCTGGCCGGTATCGTCGGCGCCTGGGTCACGGCGGTGTACGTGCTCCGCGCCGTGCGTGCGATCTTCTGGGGTGAAGGCCCGCCCGAGCGTTACCACCACCTGTCCGACGCCAAGGGCACCGAGTGGGTGGCGCTGGTGTTGCTCGGCGGCTGCCTCATCGTGTTCGGGTGCTGGCCGCGACTGGTGCTCGACGCGATCGACGTCGGCACGTCGATGCACTTGCCGGTGGTACTGCAGGCTGTCAAGCCGGAACTTGCCCTATGATGCCGCTCGCCATTCCGATCGGCGTTTGTGCGCTCGCGGTGCTGGTGCTGGCCATCGACCTCGTGCCCGGCACCGGTCCTCGCCGGGGCGCGGCCGCCCTGGCCGCCGCCGGGCTCGCGGCGCTCTTCGTCGCCACCTGGTTCGTGCCCAGTGGCGTGGCGCTCTCCGGGGCCTTCGAGAACGACGCCTTCACCGTGTACGTGCAGCGCATCGTGCTCGGCGCCGGCGTGCTCGCGGCCACCGGCATGATCGACCACGCCGAGCGGCTGTTCCCTCGGCGCCACGGCGAGTACCTGCTGCTCTTGCTCGCCAGCACCTGCGGCATGACGCTGCTACCGGGCGCCAAGGAACTGATCACCTTGATCGTGGCCTTCGAGCTCATGGGCGTGCCCCTCTACGCGATGGCGGCGTTGCACAAGGGCACCACCATCGGCAACGAGGGCGCGGTGAAGCTCTACGTGGCCGGCGCGGTGAGCGCGGCGATCACCGCCTACGGGCTCTCCTTCGTGATCGGCGCCACTGGCGAGACGATGTTCTCGGTGGTGCGCCCGGGAGAAGGCCCGATGATCGTGCTCGGCGCCCTGCTCATGCTGGCCGGCATGGCCTACAAGCTCGGCGCGGTCCCCTTCCACGGCTGGGTGCCCGACACCTACCAGGGCGCGCCCGCGCCCTTCGTCGCTTTCCTCAGCGTGGCGCCCAAGGCGGCCGGTCTCGCGGGGATGGCGCGCCTGTTGTGGGAGGCCTTCCCGCGCACCGCCGACCGCTGGACGCCGATCCTGTTGGCGCTGGCCATCCTCTCGATGGCCATCGGCAACGCGCTGGCCATCCCCCAGTCCAACGCCCGCCGACTGCTCGCCTACTCCGGCATCGGCCACATGGGGCTCCTCTTGCTGGCGCTATTGATGGGCCGGGGCTCGGGGCTGGAAGCGATGGTGTTCTACCTGGCCACCTACGTGGCGGCGAACATGGGCGCCTTCCTCGTGGCCGAGGCGGTGGAGGCCGATGGCGGCGGCGAGATCGCCCACTTCAACGGCCTCGCGCGGCGCAACCCGGGGCTCGGCCTCGCGCTCTTGCTCTTCTTGCTGTCACTCGGCGGCATCCCCTTCGTGGCAGGCTTCTGGGGCAAGATGGTGCTGTTCAAGAACGCGTGGCTGGCCGGCTACACCTGGTTCGTGCTGGCCGGCGCGCTGGTCACCGTGGTGGGCCTGTTCTACTACCTGCGCCTCGGCCGGGCGGTGTACATCGAGGCCCCGGCGAACACCGCACCCGTCGCGACCGGCGGCGCCATGCGCACCGCCATCGTGCTCGCGGTGCTGGTGACGGTGGGGATGGGCGTGTTCCCCACGCCGTTCATCGAGGCCGCGGCGGCGGCGGGGGTGGCGGTGGGGAGGTAGTCACTCCACCGTCATCACCTCGCTCCCCAGGAACTCGTCGTAGGCGGCATCGCCGGTGTACTGCCGCAGCGCCCAGGCGGTGGCCCAGTGCTTGATCTCCACCTGCGCGGTGGGGGTGTCGATGTAGCCCTCGGCGCTGCACTCGGGCTGCAGGTCGCCGAGGTCGCAGAGGTTGCTGAACACGAAGTGACCGGCATCCGGGATCGTCGCGAGCGCCTTGGAGTCTGACACTCGCTCCCACGCGGGCCGCGCCTCGGTGTCGGGCTCGCAGGTGTCGTCGAGCGAGCCCACCATCAGCGACACGTTCTCCACCCCGCCGAGGCCCGACTCGCCGAAGGTGTACCACCCGCAGGGGGCCATCGACACGCCCGCGTAGGCCCGGGGGTCGGGCTCGGGAAGGATGCTGCCCTCAGGCACCTCGGCAATCGCGTCGCAGAGGTCGAAGCCACCGTCGATGGCGCAGAACGCCGCCGCCTCCTCCATGTTGAGCACGCCCCCCGCCACGGCGAGGGTGGTCCACCCGCCGAAGCTGTGGCCCATCATCACGTAGCGGTCTTCCACGTCGAAGTGCTCGAGCGCCGCGTCGACGCTCCCGGCGATGTCGCCAGGCCGCTCCAGCATCACTAACGACGTGAGATCGTCGTCGAGGTCGAAGAAGGTGTTGTAGGTGTGGTCGGGCGCCACCACCACGAAGCCATGCGACGCCAGCCACTCGGTGAGGAAGAAGCTCTGCATCCGGAAGCCGGAGTAGCCGTGCGAGAAGGCCACCAGCGGCCACTGGCCCTCGATCACAAGGGCGTCGCGGTGGGCGAGGCCGGTGAACACGAAGGGCTCGTAGGGGTCGGGGTCGCCTTCCACCGTGGCCGGGTACCAGGCCTCGATGGTGAGCGGCTTGCCGCGGCTGTCGGTGTAGGCGAGGGTGGTGACCCCCACGCCGTGGGGACCGTCGGCGCGAGGGTCGATGAAGGCGGCCTCTTCCGCGGGAGGCTCGGCGCAGGCGAGGAGGGCGAACACGCCGGGATCGTAGCGCGATAAGGCGCGACGCGATGCTCACCCTGCTCCTTGGCTGCGGCCCCGACATCCACGCCCTCTACGAGGCGGAGCGCGAGGCGGCGCTCTCGGTGGCCAGCGAGCGGCCGGCAGAGTGGCAGCCCGACCTGGTGCTGGCGGTGGGCGAGAACGCGCTCGCCACCGCCGTCGACGCCGCCGCCACCGCCGCGCTCGCCACCGGCGCCGAGCTCAACCTCGCCCTGCCCCTCGGGGCGAGCGCCAAGATCACGCCCACCTTCACCGTGCAGAAGGCCCGGCTCTCCCCGAGCGACGCCTGCGCCGCCTGCCTGCACTTCGACCTCGAGGGCGTGGGCCGCGTGGGCTGGAGCCTCGCCAACCTCGGCGACCGCTTCACCGCCATCCTCGAGGTGGGCGGCGTGATGGAGCTGCGCGTGGAAGACGGCAAGCGCGTGGTGGCCAAGCCCTTCCGGGTGGGCAAGGTCGAGCTGAAGATCGGCGACGTCGGCAGCCTCAGCGCCTCGCCGGCGCGCCTCTTGCAGGACTTCGTCCGCACCGCCATCGGCGAGAAGTTGCCGCCCATCCCCATCGCCGACCTGTCCGCGTCGGGGCTCCCGATGCGCGACCTGCGGCTCTCGACCGCCGAGGGCCAGGTGCGCATCGAGATGCTCAGCAACGTGGCCGGCGCCCGCCCCGCCACCGTCGGCAAGCCCGGCCCCGACGCGATCGTGCTCGGCATCTCGGAGACGGCGCTCGGCGGGCTGTTGCGTCGCGCCGCCTACGAGAAGGGCCTCCTCCAGTACGACACCGCCATCGACCCCCGCGCCATCGAGGTTGAAGGCTCCACGTTTCGCCTCGACCTCCGGGTGTGGCGCCTCGCCGGGGCAGGCTGGTATCGCGACTACGAGGTGCAGGGCGACCTCGCCCTCGCCGACAAGAAGCTGAAGCTCACGCCGAAGACCGTCGTGGAAGTCGCCCAGTCGCCGGGCGCCGAGCTGGCCGACCCGATCGCCGCCCTCTTCGAGTCGGCCATCCTCGACGCCATCGCCAGCGGCCTCGACCGCTCCCTCCCCGCCGCCCGGCGTGAAGACGTGGGCGCGGTGGGCCTGCGCGCCGTGGCCAACACCGTGCGCGGCGAGAACGACACGCTCGTGGTCGAGGGCGAGCTCCGGGTGGTGAAGGGCAAGGATGAGTAGGGGACTGCGCGGCGGGCTCGTCGCGCTGCTCTGCCTCGCCGCCCTGGAGATCGCCAGCCGGTCGAGTCCCGCGCCCTCGATGGTGACGGTGCCCGAGGCCGCCGAGGGCGGCGACACGCTGATGAACGGCAACCCGTGGCTCTTGTGGGAGCTCGTCCCCGGCGTGTACCGCGAGAAGGGCGGTCACGTGACGGTCAATCGCTCGGGCCTGCGCGATCGCGAGCGTGGTCCCCGGTCGCGACCGCGCGCGCTGGCCGTGGGCGACAGCTCGGTCTACGGCTTCGGCAACGACGACGACGAGGTGTTCACGTCGATTCTCGAGTCGCGACTGCCCGCCGACTTCGTCAACGCCGCCGTCCCCGGCTACTCGACGTTCCAGGTCATCAACCAGCTTCGCGGCCGCACGCTGGCCCTGGATCCCGACCTGCTGCTCGTGGCCACGCTCTGGTCCGACAACAACTTCGACAGCTTCAGCGACAAGGACCTCCTCGCCTCCTACGCCGGGTGGACCGACTCT
>VGRQ01000106.1 GCA_016875315.1 Deltaproteobacteria bacterium
CGTCGGCCCGCGTGGCGCGCACCAGCGCCACCGCGCGCTCGATGATGTCGGTCCCCGGGGAACATCGGGCGTCCTGGGCCACGATGTCGCGTTCCTCCGCCTCGGACTGGTAGTCGAGGCGCACCAGCTCGAAGCGGTCGAGCAAGGCCTCGGAGAGGGCGCCGGTGGCCACGAACTCGGCGGGGTTCTGGGTGGCGACCAGCGCGAAGCCCGGCGCCGCCTCCACCTCGCCGAGGTTGGGCACGTAGATCCGCCCCTCGTCGAGCGAGGGCAGCAAGACGTTCTGCACGCCCTCGGGCATGCGGTTGAGCTCGTTGACGAACAGCACGCCGCCAAGCCGCATCGCCTGCACCAGCGGCCCGGCGAGGAAACACTCCGGCCGGTAGCCCTGCGACAGCACCGCCGGCGGGTCGAACAGGCCGACCAGCTTGGACTCCGTGTAGCGCCCGTCGCCGTCCACTCGCACCAGGGGCCGGGCGAGCGAGTGGCACACCGCCCGCGCCAGCGCGGTCTTGCCCACGCCCACGGGTCCCTCGAGCAACACGTGCCGCCCGGCGGCAATGCAGGCGAGGAGGGCCTCGGTCTCGGCGGCGCGGCCAACGATGGGCGTGGACATGGGGCCCGCGCCTAAGCCGCGGCGCGCGCCCCGTCAGGACGCCGGGCTTACCGGCGGGTGAGGCGCATCAGGAGGCTGAGGATGTTCCAGAACAGCGTGAGGATGCCCATGGCGATGGTGTAGGCCCCCTCCCAGTGGGCGTCGGTGGTGAAGCGGTGGATCACCTCGTTGAGCTGGTAGAGCACCGCGCCGACGCTCACCGCCACGAAGATCACGCTGATGACGAGGCCGAAGGTGCCGCCCAGCAGCCCGGGGAAGGCGAAGCCCACCACCATCGCGATGAGCATCGGGATGGACAGCGCGGAGAGCGCCGCGCCGATCATCGAGAAGTTGCGGGGAGCCACGAACACGTAGGCGGTCATGCCGAGCACGCCGAAGAAGGTGAGTCCCATCGCGAGGCCGATGAGGACGAAGGGGTTGCCGAACGAGGCACCGCTCACGATGAACGCCGTGAGGATCAGGAAGCCCATCGCCATCCCCTGCACGCCCATGCCGAGCGCGAAGCCCACGGGCTTGGCGTTGCCGAACACCATGGGCTGGGCCACGAAGCTGTTGAGCGCGAAGAGTCCCATGATGATGACGAAGGGGAAGAAGCCGGTGAGCAACGCCGGGACGAAGGCCAGGGCGAAGGCGGTGACGATCGACACGAAGGCCGCCATGCCCACGCCCACGGTGGTGAGGCCAAGGACCTTGCGAAGGTAGGAGGCGCGATCTTCGACGCTCGCGTTGGAGACGGCGACGCTGGACCAGGACATGGAGACAAACCTCGGGGTGGATGGAGTGTAATCACTCGGGGCGGAAGCCAACACCGACGAGAAAAAACTCGACGCTACGGTCGCGAGTGGCCTCGGGCTTCACGCGCTTGACCTGGGGGAAGCGCGCCTCGACGGCGCGCGTGTAGGCGGGGGCGTCCTCCCCGTCGAAGACCTTCACGATGAAACTGCCGCCGGGCCGCAGGGTGACAACGGCCAGCGCGAGCGCGCGCTCGGCGAGGCGAATCTGCCGGGCGTGGTCGGTGAAACGATCGCCCGAGGTGTTGGGCGCCATGTCTGACACGAAGAGGTCGATGTCGCGACCGAGATCATCCGCCTCCACCTCCATCACCGAGCGGGCGATCCAGGTGCCGCCGGCGAGCGCCGGGGCCTGGAGATCGACGCCCACCACGCTCATCCCACGCTCCAGCAGGTAGCGGCTCCAGCTGCCGGGAAAGCAGCCGAGGTCGACGGCCTTGCCGCCGCGCCGAGTGAGCTTGAAGCGCTGGTCGAGCTCCTCGAGCTTGAACACGCTCCGGGCGGCGTAGCCTTGCGCCTTTGCTTTCTTCGTGAAGTGGTCGGGGCGCTTGTAGGGGGGCACGCGACGCTGTATCGCGGGCCCTGTCACAGGCGCGGCCACGCCGCCGTACTGCGTGCGGGCACTTGTGTGCGTAGCCTGATCCGGGCTATCCTCCCTGCCCTCCGAGGCCACCATGAGCCGTCTGCTTCCCTTCTCGCTCCTGTTCGCCCTGGGGTGCCCCGGCGACGACGCCAAGGAAGACTCCGGTCCCGCCGATTCTGGCGGCGACGACGCCTTCGTCGTGGAGCAGAACGACGCCGACGCCGACGGCATCCTCGACATCCACGAGGGCGAGGAAGACGCCGACGGCGACGGAACCCCCAACTTCGAGGACACCGACAGCGACGGCGACGGCCTCAACGACAAGAAGGAAGCCGGCGACGACGACGTGGCCACTCTCCCGGTCGACAGCGACGGCGACGGCGTGGCCGACTACCTCGACGAGGACAGCGACAACAACTGCGTCAAGGACGGCAAGGAGTCGAACGATAGCTACAGCACCGACACCGACGGCGACGGCAGCCCCGACCACGTGGACAGCGACAACGACGGCGACGGCATCCCCGACCTCGAGGAGATTGGCGCCTGCGAGAAGCCCGACACCGATGGCGACGGCACACCCGACTACATGGACCAGGACAGCGACGGCGACGGGATCGGCGACAGCTTCGAGGGCGGTACCACCGAGTTCAACGACGAGCCCCGCGATTCCGATGGCGACGGCATCGACGACTACCTCGACAGCGACTCCGACAACGACGGCATCAGCGACGGCGACGAGGGCGGCACCGGCGGCAACCTCGAGCAGGAGCCGCGCGACACCGACGGCGACGGCAAGTACGACTTCCAGGACACCGACGCCGACGGCGACGCGCTCTCCGATGCCGACGAGCTGCTCATGGGCACCGACCCCTACGACGACGACACCGACGGCGACGGCTACTCCGACGGCGGCGAGTACACGGCCGGCACCGACCCGCTCGATGCATCGAGCGTCATCGACGGCATCTACGTGGAGGTGCAGGAGCGCACCACGGTGGAGGAGGAGTTCGAGTTCGAGCTCTCCATCCAGCGCGGCGACGTGGGCTTCATCATCGACACCACCTGCTCCATGGGCGGCACCATCACCGCCATCGCCAGCGAGTTCAACACGCTGGTGGGCGAGCTCGAGTCGGTCCTGCCCGACGCCGCCTACGCGGTGACCGGTCACGACGACTACGCCTACGGTGGCTACGGCTCCCCCGGCTCCGACAAGCCCTACTACATGCGGCAGCAGATCACGACGGACACGTCGCTGGTGCAGACGGGCTTCGCCAGCCTGTCCACGCACTCCGGCGCCGACGGCCCCGAGTCGGGCACCGAGGCCATCTACCAGGCCGCATCCGGCGCCGGCTACGACCAGGACTGCGACGGCAGCTACGACAGCAGCACCGACGTGATGCCCTTCATCGCCAGCGCCACCGACCCCTTCGGCGGCGGCGGCGGCGAGCACTACGACAGCAGCACGCCCGACGGGGGCGTGCTCGGCGGCATGGGCTTCCGCGAGTACTCGCTGCCCGTCATCGTCCTGGCGGGCGACAACTACCTGCGCGATCCCGAGTCGAGCAACGGCATGTACAACGGCACGCCGGGCGGCTGTCCCATCGACGCCGGCATGTCCGACGCGGAGACGGCCTTCCTCGACCTGGGCGCCTACTTCGTGGGCGTCAGCGTCAACGGCACCACCGGTTACCCGCAGATGTACGACTTCGCCGAGGCGATCGGCTCGTACGCCGATCTCGACGGCGACGGCGTGGCGGCGGAGCCCGTGGTGGAGACGTGGTCGGGCAGCAACGCCGAGTTCCGCGAAACGCTGGTCAACGCCATCACGCAGCTGGTCGCGGGCGTTCGCTTCGAGCGCGTAGACCTCTCCGTCGACGGCGACACCTACGGCTTCGTGCAGAGCATCGAGCCCGAGTACTACGAGGGCCTCGGCGCCGACGACGAGGGCATGATCCTCACCTTCACGCTCACCTTCCGCGGCGTGGTGGCCGCGCTCACGGAAGACCAGCTCTACGTGCTGTCGCTCAACGTGCTCGGCGACCAGTCGATCCTGCTCGACACGCTCGACATCGTGATCGTGGTGCCGGGGCAGGAATACTAGGTAGGCTGTAGGCTGTAGGGCTTAGGCTGTAGGGGCCGGCCGGTGACGATCCGCGCGACCTGGCGAGAGGGCGGAAGCCCTCCCCTTCTACAACATCGACGCGATCGCCTCCCGCGCTTCTTCCACGCCAAGGTTCTTCGTCGCTGAGAAGGGGATCACCGCGTCGTCGGGGAGGCCGTGCGCCCGGGCCAGGGTGGAGACGGTGTTGTCGCGACGCGCCTTCGGGAGGTCATCCACCTTGGTGGCGAGCCCGAGCACGGGGAAACCGTGGGCGGCGAGTGACTCCAGCAAGGTGCGGTCAAGATCCTGAGCGGGGTGACGGCTGTCGAACAGGGCCACCACGAGCCTGATGGTGTCGCGACTTGTGAAGTAGTGCCCGATCATCCGCTTCCAGTCGTCGCGGGTGTGCTTGCCTACCTTGGCAAAGCCGTAGCCGGGCAGGTCGACGAGGTGGATGCGGCCGCCGACCTCGAACACGTTGATGGACTGGGTGCGCCCCGGGGTGGAGGAGGTGCGGGCGATGGCCTGGCCGACGATGGTGTTGATCGCCGAGGACTTGCCGACGTTGCTGCGGCCGGCGAACACGATCTCCGGCAGCGGCGACGGGGGAACCTCGCCGGTGTAGGCGCCGAGGAACTCGGCGCGGGCAGGGAAGAGGCGGGCCATGTGGACGTTTCACCCGCCAGGCGCGCGGCGTCACCCGGGGCGCGCTAGGTTGTGGCCGTGGCATGGTCCTGGTCGGAGGCGGTCGACGTCACCCGCGAGAAGCGGATCTCTCCGGAGCGACCGATCTACTTCATCTCCGACCTGCATCTCGGCGACGGCACTCGCAGCGACATCTTCATGCGCAAGGACCGCGCGTTGCTCGAGTTGCTCGCGCGCGTGCGCGACGAGGGCGCGCGGCTGGTGATCTGCGGCGACGCCATCGACTTCCACCAGGCCTGGGGCATCACCCGCGTGCTCAAGGCGCACGGCCAGCTCCTCAGGGCGCTCTCCGATCTCGCCGACAAGAACGGCGTCATCTACATCTACGGCAACCACGACTACGACATCGCGCTCTTCTCGGAGCTCTTCCGCTGGGACGTGTGCGCACGGCTCCGCATCGGCGCCGACATCGTCGTGCAGCACGGCCACCAGTTCGACCCGTTCATCGGCCCGGAGCTGAAGTCCTCGGCGCTGATGACCCGGGTACACCACCTCGTGGAGCGCCTGTCCGGCACCTGGATCCGGATGCCCCTGCACGAGTTCTACACTCCAGGAAACCGTCTCGCATACTGGCTGTTCCACAAGATCTGGCTGGTGGGGAAGTTGCGGAACGCGGCCTACCGCAAGATCGGGCTCGGCGCGCTCGCCGATCGCGGCGAACGCTTCGCTCGGTACTGGGTGCGCAGCGAGTCGGGCGACCCGATGGAGATGCTCTGGCCCTCGCTGCGATCGGCAGCGGAGCTGGGCGCGAGCACGATCGTCTGCGGGCACGCGCACATGCCGGGCAACGTTGTGCACGACGGCGTGCGCTACGTCAACACCGGGAGCTGGACCTACGCCTGGGCTCACTACGCCTACTTCGACGGCGACCGCTTCCTGGTGCGCGACTGGTTGAGTGGGCGCGAGTTCGGTGACGAGCTCTATCGCCCGGCACTCGAGGGCTTCCTCGAGCACCTGGACTTCGACCGCTGGTGGCGAAACCAGTATCTCGGGTGGTTCCGCTACCGCAGCGCCGAGCTGCGCCGGGAGGCCGCGTGATCTTCGGCGCCATCGCGTGGGCGGGCCTCCTCGATCAGGGCACCGAGGCGTCGCGACACCTCGAGTTCTGCAAGACCGCCGCTGCCGACGCCGAGTCGGCGGGCCAGCTGGATCGAGCAGCCGGGGTATGGAAGGCATGCACCAGCGAGGCAGAACGCCGACAACTCACCGAGATTGTCGCCGTGCTGCGAGCCCAGGCCGATCTCTCTATGGTCGCGGCGGAGGTCGAGCCCACCCGCGCCGCCGACGTGCAGGCCTGGGCCACCCAGATCCTCGACCGCGCGGCTGAGTACCCCACGATCGACCTCCCCACCGACATCGTCCCGCGCACCTGGCGCGCGTGGATGGAGAGCGACCGCGGTCGCGCTTATGCCAACGACGTCCGCGTCGTCACCGCCTACTGGTCGGGGACGGAATCGGCCGCCGGGCAGGAGCTTTTCAGGAGCTATCTCGAGAACGTGGGCCTCAACTGGGCCGACCCGGGGAACCCGGAGGTCGACCTCGTGGTCAACGTCTCGGCCACGGTGTCGAGCACGGCCGGCGAGGCGAGCAAGCAGGGGGTGATGCAGGTTTCCACCGTGAAGATCAAGGTCGACAGCGTGCGCTTCCGTCGCAGCGAGCGCAGCGCCGCCGGCTTCTCGGTGAGCGCCACCGCCGAGGCCCCCGAGCTCCCGGTGGCACAGGAGGAAGCCACGCGCCAGGCGTGCGACGCGGCGGCGCGAGCCGTGCTCGGCCGCGTGCTGGTGGAGCTCTTCGATAGCTGAGGCAGCGCGATAGGCGTGGGCCCCATGAATGTCAACGGCACCCCCTTCCGCACGGTGTGGTGGGAATCCGGCCGCGTCCGGATGATCGACCAGCCCCTGCTCCCTCACCAGTTCCGCATCGTCGACATGCCCACCTACGAGCACACGGCGCTCGCGATCCGGGCGATGACCGTGCGCGGTGCTGGCGCGATCGGCGCCACGGGCGCGCTCGGCATGGCGCAGGCGGCGGTGGCCGCGCCCGAGGCCGAGTTCCACGCCCACGTGGCCCACGCCGCGAATCATCTTCGCGAGACGCGCCCCACCGCCCAGAACCTGTTCGCCGGCATCGACTTCGTGCTCCGGGCGATCGAGGCCGAGGGCAGCGACGTGGCCCGCTCCCGCGAGGCGGCGGTGGCGGCCGCCAACGCCTTCGCGGACGACGATGCCGAGAGCTGCCGCCGCATCGGCGAGCTGGGTGCCCCCATCGTGAGCGAGCGGCGCCGCGTTTCCACCCACTGCAACGCGGGATGGCTCGCCTTCGTGGACTGGGGCAGCGCCCTGTCGCCGATCTACTCGGCCCGCCGCGCCGGTGCCGACGTGTTCGTGTGGGTGGACGAGACGCGCCCCCGCCAGCAGGGAAGCCAGCTCACCGCGTGGGAGCTCGGCCAGGAGGGCGTGCCGCACGCGGTCATCGCCGACAACGCCACCGGCCACTACATGGCTCGCGGGGAGATCGACGTCGTGATCGTGGGGAGCGATCGCATCGCTGCCAACGGCGACGTGGCCAACAAGATCGGTACCTACACCAGCGCGCTCGCCGCCGCCGCCAACGGCATTCCCTTCTACGTGGCCGCGCCCACCACCACCATCGCCCGGCACACGGCCACGGGCGCCGACATCCCCATCGAGGAGCGGGGCGACGACGAGGTGCTCTACGCCTGGGGCTGGTCTGACGACGGGCGGTTCATGCGCGTGCGCACGGCGCCGGTCACCTCCAGGGGACGAAACCCCGCCTTCGACGTGACGCCAGCCGCGTTGATCGCGGGCATCATCACCGAGAAAGGCATCGTGCCGGCCTCGGTCGAGGGCATCGCCTCCGTGGCGCGGTGAGTACACGCTGTCGGCAGCCTGGACGCGTGCTAGGATCGAGCTTCCTGCCCCGGGTCTGCCATGGCCAACAAGGATCAAGATCTCGTCAAGCAAAAGCAGAAGGTTGCGCCCAGGGGGCCGTCCAAGGCAGCTCCCGCCGCCGAGGCGCCGCAGGCGGGGGTGAAGCTCCAGCAGGGCACCACCGCCGACATGCAGCAGAACGTGGGGAACAGCGGCCTGAAGGAGCTCATCTCCGACCAGGAGAAGAAGTCTGCGCCGCCGCGAGACCCCGCGCGCATGGGCCCCGACGAGATGAAGGCCCAGGCCAAGGCCGACGCGGAAAAACTATCGGCCAAGAAGGGAAAGAATAGCGCGGCTAAGGAGGCGCCCAAGGGCGATGCCGCCGGGCTCGAGGCCAAGGAGAAGGCCAAGCTCGAGGCCGACGCGGCGCGCAAGAAGAAGGACGCCGAGGCCGAGAAGCAGAAGGTCCAGGCCGAGGAAGCCAAGAAGGCCACGGCCAAGAAGAAGACGGAGGCCAAGCCTGCAGCCAAGGAGACGAAGGGCGCGGGCGGGAAGACCACCGTGCCCACCAGGGCCGAGAAGCCGGCCAAGGCGAAGCCAGCCGCCGAGAAGAAGGCCGAGAAGAAGGCTGCCAAGACGGCGGCGCCCGCCAAGAAGGGCGCGGCGGAGCCCGGCAAGGAGGCCATCCAGAAGACGGCCAAGGTGAAGAAGGTCGACGCGAAGCAGGCCGACGCCGAGCATGCCAAGGCCAAGGCCGAGGTGGCGAAAGACGCGGCGAGCAAGAAGAAGACCGAGGTGAAAGACCCGAAGGCCGCCAAGAACAAGCTTGAGCAGGCCGGCAAGCGCGCCGCCGACAAGAAGGCCGAGGCGGCCGACGCGGCGAAGAAGGCGCAGGACACCGAGGAGCAGAAGAAGAAGGAAGTGCCCGCGAAGCTTCAGAAGCCGCAAGCGAAGGAAGAACCGAGGAAGGCCAGGGGCGCCGCGAAGGAGGCCGCCCCGGCCCGGGCCGGCAAGGATGCCGCGGGCGACAAGGAGCCCGCCAAGGCCAAGCAGGCCAAGGACATCGAGGCCGAGAAGGGCGCGGCGAGGCGGGAGTCGATCGAGCGCAAGGTGGAGGCCGCCGAGGTGGCGGTGGTCTCCGCGAGCCGCCAGCTCGACGAGGTGAAGGGCAAGAAGGCCGCCGCCGAGGTGGAGGCCGACCACGACAAGGATCCCGCCGGCGCGCGGGGCAAGTCCAAGGAGGCCGAGGCCCGCGCCGCCGAGGAGAAGGCCCTCGAGGAGAAGATCGACAAGAAGGACGAGGAGGCCGAGAAGGTCGAGGAGGAGAAGGACAACGACGCAAGCGTCAAGGAGGTTTCCCGTGCCAACGATCTCGGTGCCTTCGACGGCGAGACGGTCACCCTGATCGGAATCTACGTGCCGCGCCCCACCGAGGCCGGCGGGCCACAGCTCGGCCACGCCTCGGTGATGATCGGCAACCAGGAGGTGAAGCTCGGCAAGGACATCCGGCCGATGGCCGAGCTACTCCGCTTCGCCGGGGAACGAGTCGCCATCACCGGCAAGCTCGACCTCAAGAAGGATGCCGGCGGCAACGCGCTCGACCCCAACCGCAAAGAAAAGCCAGTGATCACTGGCTTCCGCGCGCCGCACAAGAGGTAGCCCCCCCACGTGCTCCCGGCCCTCCCGGAGAGGTATCGGCCCACGAGGCTGATCGGCGAAGGCGCGACCGGCGTGGTTTTCCACGCCGAAGACCTGTTGCTCGACGCCGAGGTCGCGGTGAAGGTGGTCAAACCCAACCTCGCCTTGCACCGACGTTTTCGCGCGCGCTTCGCCCGCGAGGTGGCGATCAGCGCGCGCATCGTCCACCCCCACGTCGTGCCGGTCTACGACACTGGCGTGTTGCCCTCGGGCGAGCCCTGGGTCGCGCTCGGCTACGCGGTGGGCGGGAGCCTCGCCGACCTGTTGAAGCTCCGCCCGGCGCTCGCGGACGTGCTGCGGCTACTCGACGAGGTGATCGACGCGCTCTCGGCGATGCACGCGCGCCTGCTGCTCCACCAGGACCTCAAGCCGGGCAACGTGCTGCTCCACGCTGGCACCGACGGGCTCGTCCACGCCTGGGTCGGCGACCTCGGCGTGGCCGACGCGCTCGCGGAACTCAATCGCGACCGCAAGGTGATCTCGGGGACGCCCGGCTACATGGCGCCGGAGCAGCTCATCGGGCGCACGCAGGATCTCGGGCCCTGGACCGACCTCTACGCCGTGGGGCTCATGCTCTACGAGACCTTGACCGGCGACCGCCCGCACCGCGGCGAGGGACGGCAGGAACTCTTGGAACAACGCCAGAAGCCGCCACCGCCGCTCACGCCGGGCGAGGACTGCCCGCCGGCACTCTGCGAGCTCGTCGCCGCCCTGCTCGATCCCGAGCCGCGCCAGCGCTTCGACCGAGCCGCTGACGTCCGGCGGGCCCTCCGCGCAGCCATGTCGGGGGCGCAGTTCCGCGCCCGGGTGCGCTCCTCGTCCACGTCGTCGCACAGCGCCACCACCGGGCCGGTTCTCTCGACCGGGGAGTACCCGCTGTCGTCCCCGGAGCCATCGGGACCACGCCCCGCGGGCACGCCCCGCTGGAATCGCGTGGCGCCCGACGCCATCCCCCCGAATCCCCCGCAAGAGTCGGGGTGGGAAGCGCCTGCGCGCAGTTCATTGCCGCTTTTCGCCCTGCGCGAGGTGCCGCTGGTCGCGCGCGAGCGCGAGCGGAAGGTCATCTGGGACGCGGCCCGCGAGGTCATCGCGCTCGACGAGCCGCGCGTCGTGCTGGTGGTGGGCGAGGCCGGCACCGGAAAGTCGCGACTGGCACAGTCTGTCGCCCGCGCGCTCGAGGAGGCGGGCTTCATGGAGGTGGTGCGCCTTCGCTACCACTCTCCGGCCACCATCGACGACGGCTACCGCGGCGCGGTGCGCGACATCGTCGTCCCGTGGAACGACACGCGCGACGGTATCGAGGCACGCTTGTCGCGCTGGATCAGTCGCGACCGGCAAGTGTTGCCGGCCGAGGTCCACGAGGAGGCCAGCGTGCTCGCGCGCTGGTGTGGCTACCTGGTGGAGGGCGAGCCCCCGGTGTCCGACGCGGCAGCGCTCGCCTACCTCTACCGCTACCTCGACGCGCGAGCGTGGCGCGGGGGATCCTGCCTGGTGCTGGAAGACGCCCACCACGCGCAGGCGGGGGGAGACGGGCTCGCTATCGCCGAGGCGCTGCTCGACCGCACCGTGGGGGAGCGGCCGGTGCTGGTGGTGTGTACGCTCTCCGCCGAGGCGCTCGCCAACGACGCGGCGCTGCGGCGCAAGGTGGAGGGGCTCCAGGAACGCGGCGCGCGGCGCATCGGGCTGCGCAAGCTCAACCTCACCGAGACCCGCAAGGTGGTCTCGGAGTCGCTGTCGCTCGCCTCGGAGTTGTCGCGACTCATCGCGCTCGAGTACGAGGGCGATCCGCGCTCCGCGGGCCTGTGCCTCCGGGAATGGGCCAGCCGCAAGCTGCTGGTGCAGAACGAGCAGGGCCAGTACCAGTTGCCGCCCGACGCCTCGCTCGCCGACGCGCTGCCGCGCGACCGCACCTCGCTGGTGCTGCGCCGGATCAACGCGGCGCTGGAGAACTGCCCCGACCCCGCGGCGGCGCGAGAGGCGCTGGCCGTGTGCCTCATCGCCGGGCAGGAGCCGCCGGTGCCGGTGGTGCGGGCGGTGAACGACGCGGGCGTCGACGCGTTGCTGGCTACGGGGCTGGTGGCCGAGGAGCACGGCGCGCTGGTGCTGGAGTCTTCCGATATTCGTACCGTCGCGACAGAAGAGGTGTCGGACCTGCCGAATCTCGCCGACCTGCATCGCCGCCTCGCGGACGCCTGGCACGACCTTGGCGCCTCGACCGGGCTCGACGTCGACCTGCCCCTCGGGACCCACCGGCACCGGGGCGGCGACCCGGCCGCCGCGGTGGCGCCCCTGCTCCGGGCATG
>VGRQ01000107.1 GCA_016875315.1 Deltaproteobacteria bacterium
GACCCGCCCTCGCGAGTGGCCCCGGCGGCGGCCAGGCCAACCTCGACGTGGGCGGCGGCGACCCCTTTCTCGGCGAGCTCTACCAGCTCTGGACGGGCGCGAAGCCCGAGGCCCACGCCGCGTTTGCCCAGGCCACGCTCGCGTCCCTCGGCGGCCAGGTTGCCATCGGCCGCGCCGAGGCCGGCACTCATGCCGCCGACCTCTGCACCCGCGTGGATGCTGAAGTGGCCGCGCGGACGTCGCAAGTCGATGGCGCGGTAGCCCAGGCACGCGCGCAGGTGGCGGCGGGCTTCGCGCAGGCGCGCGCCCAGGTGGAGGCGGGCGCCCAGGCCGCGCTGGCCGAGATCGAGGGGCACGCCGTCACCGCGCTGGCCTCGATCGACAGCGCGATCACCACCCAGACTGGCGCCCTCGACACCGGCTTCGACGCCGAGGCCAAGCGCCTCGCGGAGCTACGCACCACCACGCTCGCGGCCTTCAACACCGCATTCGACACCGAGATCGGCAACATCCGCCAGGTGGGCGAGAAGAAGGCCGGCGAGGCCACCGCCACCGGCAACAGCAAGGCCTCGGCCTACCTCGCGCGCGGCGGGGAAGACATCGAGGCCGACCGCAACCGCGCCCGTCACGATGCCGCCAAGAAGGTGGCCGCCGACTACGCCGCCCGGATGCGCGAGGAGGCGAACAAGATCGCCGACGAGATCTCCGCGGGCAAGGCGAGCCTCGGCCAGCAGGTCGACGACATGATCAACCCCGCGTCCGACGCGCTCACCCAGCAGCTCGCCGACGCCAAGGCGCAGCTGGTGGGCGCAGCCGAGCAGGCGCGCGCGCAGGTGGAACAACAACGCGCCGCGCTCAACGCCAGCATCGAGACGGCTCGCGCCCAGGGCACGAGCCAGCTCGCCGGCGAGGAGCAGGCGAGCCTCGCCGACCTCGACGCGCGCGGTGCCACGGTGAAGCAGAACCTCCTCGCCTCGGGCGAGGCGCTGAAGCAGCAGATCCGCGGGTGCGAGGGCTCGCTCAACACCGCCTTCGACGCGATGCTCGCCAGCCTCCAGGACACCGTCACCGGCGAGGGCGTGCCCGACAAGCGAGAGCTGTCCCAGGGCGCGCTCGCGGCCGAGGCGCAGCTGGAGACCGATCGCGCCGCTGCCCTCGGCCAGATGGACCAGATCGTCGACGCCGGCTTCGGGCAGCTCGACGCCGACCTGCAACGTGGCCTCGCGGCAATCGCCGACGCTGCCACCCAGGCCGCCGCCGCCGCGGGCGAGGCCGCAAACAGCGCTGTCGCCGCGATGAGCGAGTCGGCTGCGAGCGCGGGCACCTCGCTCGCCGAGCTGGCCAGCGGCTTCTCGGGCCAGGTTTCCGAGATCACCACCGGCGTGCTCGAGGGCGCGCGAGGCCTCGTCGACAACACCGCCAAGGGCGCGGAGGAGGCGAAGGCGGGCATGGTGGCGCAGCTCGGCGACGTCAAGGGCAAGGTGGAGTCCTCGCTCGCGCAGGCGCTCACCAAGCTCCCGTCCGACATCTCCACCACGGCCGAGTCCGAGGCGAGCAAGATCCAGCCCTGGTGGAAGAAGGCGCTGGCGATCGTCGCCGCCGTCATCGTGGTGGCGGTGATCCTCATCGCCACGGCCGGCACGGCTGGCCTGCTCGCCGGCGTGCTCATCGGCGCCGCCTGCGCGGTGGGCGCGAAGCTCGCCTACGACATGTCGATGTGGGCGATGACCGGGGTGAAGCCCTTCGACAACCTCGGCGACTACCTCGTGGAGCTGGGGACGGCCGCCCTCATCGGTGCCATTACCGGCGGCGCGGGGGCCATGATCGGCAGCGGCGGCGCTCTCGCGGGCTTCAGCTTCATGGGCAAGGTGGGCGTGATGGGCGGGGCCAGCTTCCTCAGCTCGCTCATCGACCAGGTGGTCGACGTGGCCTACTTCAAGGAGGGCTGGAACTGGGGCGAGTTCTTCCTCAACGGCGCGGTGGGCACGGTGCTCTCGGCGATCGGCCTCGGCATCGGGCAGCTCGTGAAGGCGGGACCCTCGGCGCTGCAGAAGTCGCTCACGACGGGGCCGAGCAGCAACTCCTGGAACAACTTCCAGCGCAACTTCGCCAAGCTCGTGCCCTGGAGCACCACGCCCGGAGGTCGCTCCGCCGTCTACAACGCGCTCAAGAACATGGTCGGCGCCTCCGACGACATCGCCCGCGTGGTCGAGGGCGTGGCCAACGAGCTGATGACCAAGACGGCGGAGAACAACCCCACCGGCAACGGCCCGGGCCTCACCGCCGACCCCGAGAAGGGCCCGGCGGTCATCAGCGCGGTAGCGAGCCCGGGCAAGGTGAAAGACGAGAACGTGCCGAAGGTGAAGGTGCCGGCGGAGCTGGTGGGGAAGAAGAAGTAGCAGACACCGCTCCGGCTACGCCGGCGACCGCGCCCGCATCACCCGCTCCGTCCGTGCCACCAGGACGGGCGCCACGACCGCCACGGCGATGGCCATCGTCGCCACCGTGCCCATGCCCACCAGCCGGCCGTCGGGCAGGGAGCTGAGCATCGCCGCGGCCGTCATCGCCGCCGCGGCCGAGGCGAGGTGCTGCACGGCGGAGTTGAGCGACTGGAAGGCGGCGCGGCTCGCCGGGGGCGGCACGCGAGACATCTGGGTTTGATGCGCCACGTTGCGGGCGCTCATCACGATCATCATCAGCGGGAACAACACCCACACCGGCGCGGGCGGCGGGCTGCGCACGAACCAGGCGCCGCCGAGCACGACGAAGCCCAGGGTGCCCCCCACGCTCAGCGCGAGCACGCCGAGGCGGTCGATGAGGGGCCCGAGCACCCTGAGCGCCACGAAGGAGAGGGTGCCGCCCGCCATGTACAGCGAGCCCAGGTGCTCGCGCGGCCACTGGAGGTTGAACTGGATGAAGGCGCTGAGGTTGGGGATCACCGCGAAGCCCGAGAAGGTGAGCACCGCCGTGGTGGCGATGCCGGTCCACGAGGTCGAGTCGGCGAGGAGCGCGCGGAAGTCGGAGGCCGTGTCGCGACGCGTGCCGCCCTTGTGGCCGGTGAGCGAGGGGAGCGCCGCGTACACCAGGGCGGTGATGGCGAGGCCCACCCCGCCCACCGCGAGGAACGGCGCGCGCCAGCCGAGGAGGCGCGCTACTTCCAGCCCCGCGGGCACCCCGAGCACGCTCGCGACCGAGAAGGCGCCCATCACCGCGCCCATGGCGCGACCCCGGCGCTCGGTGGGGATCACGTCGGCGACGATCGACAGCGCGAGGCTGGTGGCCGGCCCCCCGAAGGCGCCGGCCACCACCCGGGCCGCCACGAGCGTGGCCATGTCGGTGGCCGCCCCGCCGAGCATCGTCCCGAGGCCGAGCCCCGCCATGCAAACCGCGAGCGCGTAGCGACGGTCGAAGCGGTCGAGCACCGGCGACAGCGCGATCCCGGCGATGGCGGCGGAGAGCGTGTAGGCCCCGCCCACCACGCCGATCTTGTCGACGGGCAGGCCCAGCGCCCGCGCGAAGTCGGGCCCCAGCGGCATCACCATCATGAAGTCGAGGATGTTGACGAACTGGACGGCGCCGACCAGGAAGACGATGCTGCGCTCGCTCCGCATCCCCCCGCGCTATCGCGACGGGGTGGTGCAGGGGGGAGGGGCGTGGTGTGGGCGGGTGCCCCGCCCTGACGGGGCGACGCGCTTCATCGAGCAGGGCGTCGCGCTCGCGCTTGCGGTAGGGTTCGCGTGCGAGGTACGAAATGTTCGTGACACGCCTCTCCTGGGCGCGGCCCGTCCTCGTGCTCCCGGTGCTGCTGGCCTCGTTCGCGGCCAAGGCTACCCTCCGTCGCACGCCCGGCTCGTGGCTCTCTGAGCAGCGCACCGTGTTCTCCGACGGCACGACGAGCCCGATCTTCCACCCTTTGAGCGAGCCGATGTCGAGCGCGGGGGTCATCAACGTCCGGGTGTCCACCGA
This sequence comes from Deltaproteobacteria bacterium, assembly GCA_016875315.1. GTDB lineage: Bacteria > Myxococcota_A > UBA796 > UBA796 > SXON01 > SXON01. The sequence goes on from VGRQ01000107.1 coordinate 3,967, forward strand.
GCTGGACGGGACCTCGGGCAACTGCGCGTTGCGCTGGTCGTCGCTCCACGGCCTGGGATGGCGCGGGTGCTGACTCTCGGCCTGGTCGGCGTCGTTCACGCCGGTGGCAATGTCGTGACTGAGGAAACCGTCTGCCGCACGGCGGAGTGGGTGGTCATCGCCCAGGTGATCGACGTTGGAGAGTCCTTCGTCAATCAGGACTCTAGGATCTCCGCCCGGTTCCTTCGCGACGTGACATTTCGGACGCTCGGCCGCGCCCACGGTGAGCCCTCGCCCACTTTCACGCTGCGTGTCTCGGCGAGCGGAGCCGGCACCGTCCGGGGCTTCGATTCCTTCGATCCAGACTTCGTGCGCGACCAGCGCTATGCGCTGACGATCAGCCTGTACCCGGACTCTCTCGGCAAGCCGGACGTCGACCGCCTCTGGCTGGGGCTCCACGCGCGAGTCTCGGCGACGGGCGCGATTCCTGCCGACACCCTGTTGCAGGCGATCTGGTCCGAACACTGCGGCTCTCCGCCGTCGGCAGGCGGCCTGCTGAGGCCAACGGAGCCGTTCCTACAGGACATCCCGGAGTGGGCCCTGTACCTTTGTGAGCACCATCCTCCGGGGCGTGATCGCGGGGACGCGCGCTGACTATGTCCGGCGGCTCCGGCTAGCTCCTACCTCGCATAAACCTCGTACTTCTCGGGATGCATGTGCTGCAGCGCCCGCACCACGACGCGCTTGCCCAGCCGAGCTTCCACCTGTTCCAGAATCTGGTACTCCTCGCCGTAGAGCATGTCGGCCACCGAGGGGTGCGCATTGACGAAGAGGGTTTCTTTCGCCACCGCCCGGACGGACTCGCGCTGGAGCTCGCGGAAGATGTCGTAGCAGAGCGTTTGCCGCGAGCGGATGCTGCCGCGGCCGTCGCACACCGGGCACTGCTCGCTGATGTACCGGACGACGTCTTCCTGCACGCGCTTCCGCGTCATTTGCACGAGGCCGAGGTCGCTGATCTTCAGCACGTTGGTACGCGCGCGATCCTTCTTCAGCTCCTCCTCGATGGCGCGGTACACCTTCTCGCGGTTCTGCTCGCGGTCCATGTCGATGAAGTCGATGATGATGATGCCGCCGATGTTGCGGAGGCGGAGCTGGTAGACCACCTCCTTCACCGCCTCGAGGTTCACCTTCAGGGTGGTTTCTTCCAACGACGCGCTCTGGCCCACGTACTTGCCCGAGTTCACGTCGATGCTCATCAGCGCCTCGGTCTGGTCGATCACGAGGTAGCCGCCGCTCTTCAGCCACACCTTGCGACCGAGCGAGCGCGAGATCTCGGTCTCCACCCCGAAGGTGTCGAAGATCGGCTCGTTGCCCCGGTAGAGGTGCACCTTGTCTTTCAGCTCGGGCGCGAACTCGTCGAGGAAAGCGAGCACCTCCTCGTGGAGCTTGCCGCTGTCGACCACCATGCGCTCCACCTCCTCGTGGAAGGCGTCGCGGACCATGCGGAGCACGAGGCCGTGGTCGAGGTGCAGGGGAGCCGGCGCCTTCTTCGACTTCGCCGCGCCCTGGATCTTCTCCCAGGTGCTCACGAGGAAGCTCATGTCTTGCTTGAGCGTCTGGTTGGTCTGCATCGCGCAGGCCGATCGGACGATGAAGCCGGCGCCGCGGGGGCGGTTCTTGTCGACGAACTCGCGCAGGCGGCGGCGCTCCTTGTCTTTCGCGATGCGACGGCTGATGCCCACGTGGTCGACCGTGGGCATGAACACCATGTAGCGGCCGGGGAGGGTGACGTGGGTGGTGACGCGCGCGCCCTTGGTGCCGATCGGGTCTTTCGCCACCTGGACGACGATCTCCTCGCCCTCCTTGATGAGGTCGGAGATGGAGGGCTGCCCGGGACGGGGATGTTCGCGCGGCGCGGCCTCCTCCACTACCGTCGCGTCTTCGTCGGCGTTTGGCTCGCCGTTGTCGCCCTCGTCGTCGTGCTTGTGGTCGAACATCTGGGGCCAGATGTCGCCCACGTAGAGGAAGGCGGCGCGGTCGAGGCCGATGTCGACGAAGGCCGCTTGCATCCCGGGGAGCACGCGGACCACGCGCCCGAGGTAGACGTTCCCCACGTAGCCGCGGTCGACGCCGCGATCGACGTGCAGCTCTACGAGCTGGTTGTTCTCCATGAGCGCGACGCGCGTTTCACGGCCGGTGACATTGACGAGGATCTCGCTAGGCAAGGAAAGCTCCCTTGGAGCGCCCGGCCGAAAGGCTGCGAAACAACGAGCGCCACGCCATCCCCGCCCGGCGCGTCGTGCGCTTGGGGGCTTCGGGAGGGCGGCGGCGGGTGGGAGAGCACCGAGTTGGTTCCGCGGGTTGCCGCGGCGCCGAGCCCGGAGGGCGGCACCCGCGGCGGCCGATCGACGGCGACCCGTGTGGTGGTTGAGGGTGGAAAGAGGGGGACGCAAACGCGCCCAGGCCCGTTCTATCCCACCACGGCGCCGCCCGCTAGCCCAGGGCCAGCCACAGGGCGCCAAGCAGGACCAGCACCCCGGCGATCCCGAGGCTGGCCGTGGAGAATCCACGCCCGGCGCGAGGGGGCTCGCTCACGAAGGTGGCGTTGGACGGCACCGGGGCGCGCCGGGCCCGGTCGGCGGCGGCCTCTTCCCGGCTGGCGATGCCGGCGGGACCGTGGGCGCGTCCCCCGCCGCTCGCCCAGCGTTGCTGTCGCGACAGGATGCGGCGCAGGGTGGCGACGTCGCCCACGCGGGCGCGGGGGTCGACCGCGAGGCAGGCGTCCACCGCCACGACGAAGCGCCCGTCCACGCCCGGGAGCACCGCGTCGAGCGGGCGATAGCGCCCCTGCGACACCGCCGCGAGCACCTCGTCCACCCGCTCCCCGGGGAAGGCCGGCACCCCGGAGAGGAGCTCGTAGAGCAGGCAACCCAGCGACCACAGGTCGGCCTGCGCGTCGACGCTCCCGGCGTCGCGGGCCTGTTCCGGCGCCATGTAGGCGGCGCTGCCGAGGATGTAGCCCTGGCGGGTGAGCTTCTCGGCGGGGGGCTCGTACACGGGGCGGCCGAGGCCGAAGTCGGCCACGCGTGGCACGCCGTCGGCGCCGAGGAGCACGTTGGATGGCTTGATGTCGCGGTGGATGTAGCCGCGGGCGTGCGCCGCCTCGATGCCGTCGAGCACGCCGAGGAAGATGCGCTCGGCCTCGTCGGGGGGGAGGGCGCCGGCGCGCAGCCGGGTGTCGAGCGTCTCGCCGCCCTCCACCAGCTCGAGCACCACGCCGGGCCGGCCGTCCACGTCGACGATGTCGAGGCAGCGCACCATGTTGGGGTGCTGGATGGCGGCCTGGATGCGGCCCTCGCGAGCCGCGCGGGCGAGCAGGTCAGGGTCGCGACCTAGCGGCACTTTCATCGCGCCGGGCGTGCCGTCGCGGGCGTTCTTCACGCGCCACACCGTCGACATGCCACCCTCGGCGAGGAATGCCTCGACCGTCCACTCGCCGAGGCGGCGGTCGACCAGCCACTCGCCCTGCGACACCGCTACCGCCTGCGTCGCAAGGGCATGATTGCTAGGATGGCGACCGGCGCCCACGCCGCGCCGGTGCTGTTGCAGGCACACCCGCCGCCGCTGTACTCGCCGGTCACGGGCGCGTCGAGCAGCGCCTCCCCGCCGGTGTCGGCGTCGCTGCCGGTGTCGGGGCAGTCGTCCTCGCCGTCGCAGTCGGCATCGACGCCGTCGCCACAGGGATCGTCGACGACCAGGCCGTCCACGCAGCCGTCGTCGTTGGTGTCGAAGTCGTAGTCCCAGATGCCGCGGCCGTAGGTGCCGAAGCGCGCCACGCCCTCGCCGGGGACGACCTCCGCCGACCAGTAGATGGTCACCGGCGCGTCGGAGCCGGTGATGTCGACCCACGCCCCGGTGGGGTCGCGCCGGTAGGCGGCGGTCTCGGTGCCCGCGTAGACCACGCCGGTGCCGGGGTCGATGGCCAGGGCGTAGACCAGGGTGTCGGGCAGGCCCTCGCCCCAGCCCTCGAAGCTGACACCCCCGTCGATCGAGCGGAAGACGGCCGGGCCGCCGTAGCCGCTGCCACCCACGTAGACGACGTTGGCGTCGAAGGGATCGACGGCCACGGCGGTGCCGCTGTACCAGTTGCCAAACGGTGCCTCGTCGTTGGACAGGGTCCAACTCAGGCCGTGGTCGCTGGAGCTGAAGAACCGTCCCTCGCTGGTGACGGCGTAGAAGCGGTCGTGGTCGGTGGGCGCGAAGGCGAGCCCGGCGATGAACTCGCCGCGGGCGGCGGCGAAGTCCTGGTCGGTGGCGAGCGAAGGCGTCCACACCCAGCGACTGTCACGGGCGTAGGCCCAGAGGCGATCGCCACCGAGGTAGCACACCTCGGGATCGTCCGGGTCGGCCATCAGCGTGGGCAGCCACGCGTAGGCCTCCGCGTCGGACGGGAAGTTGGTGTAGGTGAGCTGCGGATTGTCTTCTCCCACCTGGATCATGAAGAAGCCCGGGTACACCGAGTAGACGATCTCGTGGGTGCGCCCGGTGCTGGTGAGCTGGGCGTAGTCGCCGGAGATGACCTGGTCGAAGTTGTACAGGTGCTCGCTCGCCACCTGGCCCTGGGTCACCTGGTAGCCCTGGTCCTGCGCGCCGGCCGCCACGTGTGACGTGTTCGCGGTCGAGGTGAGGACCCCGTAGTATTGCGACACGCGCAAGCCCTCGAGCGACAAGTTGTGTACCGTGGCCAGGCCGTCGGTGGACAGGTAGAGCCCGCCGTCGGTGCCGACGAGCCAGGCCTCGGTGCCATCGTCGCGCCGCTCGGCCACGAGTCCCATGAGGTCGGCGTGGAGCTGGTTGGCGGGGTCGTCGTAGTAGTCGTACCAGTCGTTGACCTTCTCGGCGGAGCTGCCGCCGTCGCGACTGGCGTACACCTCCATGCCGCCGTAGACCACGAGCTCGGGGTCGACGATGCTCGCGGTGAGCACCCCCCAGTAGTCGGTGGGGTTGGCCACCTCGGTCCAGGTGTAGCCGCCGTCGTCGCTCCGGCGCAGGTCTTTCTGGTCGTCGACCACGTACAGCCGAGGGTGACCGTTGTTGCCCTCCCAGGCCTCGCTCCCGGCCAGCTCGGTGCGGTCGCTGTTCTCGGCGTAGGCACCGCGTGTTTCCCAGGTGTCGCCGAGGTCGATCGACAGGTGGAGGCTCGCCTGCGACGCCATGTAGAGGGTGCCGCCGCCGGTGCGCGGGGCCCAGATGTCGAAGGCGTGGTCGACGGGGCCGTACACCTGCGACCAGCTCGCCCCGAGGTCGGTGCTGCGCCACAACCCGTAGCTGCGCGGGTTGCCGCGCACCGCGAACAGAGTGTTGCTGCCGTCAGTGAGGCGGACCAGCCGGCGCTGCGACGAGGCGCTCTCGAGGCCGCTCGGCTCGGTCCAGGTGGCGCCCTCGTCGGTGCTGCGGGCGAGCACGCCGGAGTTGGAGCCGATGAGCAGCGTGGGCGGATCGCCCTCGATGACGGCGAGGTGATTCACGCCGCCGTACACGTCGTCGGAGAGGGGAGTCCACCCGGAGTCCTGGTCGGGTGGCGCCCAGTCCCAGTCCCGCGCCCGCCAGAGGCCGCCGAGGGCGCTCCCGGCGTAGAGCTCGGCGCCACTGCTGGCTGCCACGAACATGCGACCGGCCTGGTTCTGGCTGCCGCGCTCGATCCACGCGTCGCCGTCGCCCGGCTCGCCCCCGGCGGCGCTGGGCGGCGAGGCGCGCAGGGCGTTGCGCTTCTGGAGCTGGGCGAGGCCGTTGTCGCGCTCCACCTCGCGCCAGTTCACGCCGGGAGGCGCCCGGTGACGAGCCTCGATCCACGCTTTACGTGCCTTCGACCGTTCCTTCTTCGAGCGCAGGTCGTGGACCACCTCGGTGGGGAGGGCCACCGGCGGCGCGCGTCGCTCGCCCGCGCGGAGCCAGTGGGCGTCGCCGCGCGGGGCGGGCCAGGGGGTGTTTCCGGCCGGGGAAAGCGCCGCCACGAGGGCGAGGGCGATGGGCAGGAGAGGGAGGAGGCGGGTCACTCTCGCTCGGGGAGGGTGGCAGTGTAGATGACCCTAAGCTCGCCGGTGCCCAGCGGCTCGTCGAGCCCCTTGCTCTTCGCGGCCGCGAGCACGCAGGCCTCCACCGACTCCTCCACGCTGGCCTCGAGCAGCCGCGCCTCGATCACCTTGCCGGTGGCGCCGTCGAAGCGGGCGTCGACGAGCACTTCCTCGCTCGCGCCGCTCCAGCGGGGAGGCGGGCGGCGGCAGCTCTCGATGGCGCGGCGGGCGGTGCGCAGGCGGTCGTGGACCACGAAGTAGTCCGTGGGTCCGAGCACGAGCGAGCGGGAACCGAAATCGACCTGTCGCGGCCCCCAGTGCGCCTCGACCCCCTCGATGGCGGGCGGCGCGATGGACCACCGCTGCTCGGGCAGGACTTGCATCCAGAACGTGACGTCGAGTGGCTCGGCTGCCGCGAGCCCAGGGGCGCCGTCGAGGACCTTCCCGACGCACACCGCGAGGTTGCCGCCCGGCCTGATCAGCGTGCTCGTGTCGCCCCTGCCGTCGTGGCGGGTCTCGCCCGTGAGCACCAGCCCCGGGTCGGCCGGCCACTTCACGAGGCAACCCGCTAGCTCTTCTCGACTGGCGACCTGCCTCCACTCGGCGGACAGCAGGAGGTGGGCGGGGTCGCGCGGGTCGTACGGGTAGCGCCGGTCGTACCAGTCGAGCCACGTGACGATGCGCCCGCTCCACTGGCGGTTCCATCGCTGCTCCTCGTCGGCGTACTCCCCTCCCGTTCCGGTGAGGCCAACGACTAGGCGCAGCTTGCCAGTCTCGGCAAAACCGGCGGGTAAGCGGAGTTTCGCTGCCTCCTTGAGGACGCACGCCTCGACATCGGGCATGACGCTCGCGCCGATGGGCTCCACGGCCAGGCTGCCGTCGTGTAGCAGGCTCAGCGTCATGCGAACCCGGGCCCCCACGTCGCTGGCCTGGCGCTTGACGATGGGCTCGATGCAGGCCTTCGCCCACTCGAGTTGGACCTTGGCCACCGTCTGTACGAGGTACGTCAACGGCAACGCCGACTGTTCCCCCGTCGCCGGGTTGCTGTCGCGAAACACCGCGGGCGCTCCCCGGCGGGGCACGAGGTTGGCGATCTCGATGAAGACGAACGCGCTCTCGCCGTTGGGCGGCGCCGAGTACGCCTGTTTCCGCAACACGCGGAGGAAGCAGGGCGTCATCGAGGGCTCGTTCATCGACATGAACTTCAGCGTGGGCGTGGCCCGTTTGCCCGCCATCTCGAGCTCGAACACCAGCAAGTCGACGTGCCCCGCTTCAACCGCCTCGGTGTAGGCAACACAGGGGCCGAACTCGACCATGGCCTGGTCGAGCACTTTGTCGATCCCATCGGTCCACGCGGCGTGCGCGTCGGCGTCGGCGAGCGCCAGGCCCGCGAGCAGCAGGGCGGTCATGCCCCCACCGCCCTCGCGAGGAACTGCACCATCGGTAGCACCCGCGCGCAGTCCGCCGCGAATACCTCGAGGAAGTCGTCGCGACAGAGGGCGCTCTCGTCGTATTGCCGCATCGCGACGAAGTCCTTGCGGCGCAGGTCGTCGGCCAGCGGGTGGCCGGGGGCGTAGCCCTTGGGCACGCGCTGGAGCTGCTCGCCACCCAGCGGCGCGGCGGCGTCGCGCGCGCGAGTCCAGGCCGAGGGCT
>VGRQ01000108.1 GCA_016875315.1 Deltaproteobacteria bacterium
GGGCCCATGTCGAGATACTGCTCGTCGTGGGTGGCGCCGGGTGCGAGCGACTTCACGTGGGCCACGCGGGCGTCGCGCCCTGGGAGCGAGAAATCGCGGATGCGGACGTCGAGGCGCAGGCCACCTTCCCACGGCAGCGCGCGGAAGGGGTGGCTGTAGCCGTCGCGGCCCGACGAGTCCTCCGCCGGGAGCGTGAAGCCGGGGTTGCTGGCGTAGAAGTGCTGTAACCAGCGGACCATCGCGTGAGCGGCGGCGTTGCCGGGACGGGCGTCCTGCTCCACTCGGAACGAGGCGCCGCGCGGCAAGTGGGGCGACATGACTTCTTGCAGCGCGGCGAGCGCCGAGTCCGGTCCGGTGGCGCCGACGATTGCGTCGCAGTCGCGGAGGGCGTCGCTCTGGAACTCGGTGATCACCAGCTCGGGACAGGCGGCGGCCCACTCGGCCACCAGCCGCGGCGCGGCCCGGTGCCCCTCGGCGCGGGCGGTGGCCCCGTGGGTGTTCACCCCGCCGACGTGAACCCGCCAGCGGGAGTCCGGCGCGGCGCCGCCGGGGAAGAACACGTGCGCCACGGCGGCATTGAAGTTCTCGACGTTGATCTCGTACGGCAGGATGCCGTCGATGGTGTAGGCATACTTGACACCCCGCGCGGCGAAGTTCGCCGCGAGCGCGTGGATCGCCTCGAAGCGCCCGCACTCCTCGTCGGGCCGGCCCACCAGCAAGAGCGGCGGGTGCTCGGCCTCGGGGTGCTCGTGCAAGAGCGTGGCGAGGGTCATCATGTGCGCGAGCCCGAGCTTGTCGTCGAGGCCGAAGGGGAAGTCGCCGGGGCCGTGTACCACGTCGTGACCCACGAAAGCCGCGAGACCCGGGTAGTTGGCCACGTTGACGACGATGCCGGGGTTGCGGGAGAAGCGGAGCGCGCTGCCGTCCCAAGCGGGGTGCAGTTCCAGGCTGGGGACGGCCTGCGTCCCCCGCGCCGTGTCGAGGTGAACGAGGAAGGCCACCGGGGGCGCACCCGCCCGAGCCCCGCGCCCAGGCACGCTGGCGATGATGTTGGCGTGGGCGTCGCGCTCGGTGGCGTAGCCGAGCGCCTCGAAGAAACTCGCCAGCTCCGCGGCCAGCACGCGCTGGCCCTCGGTGGTGGGGATGGTGGCCGATCGCTCGTCGGACTGCGAGTCGATGGCAACCACGCGCTGGAGGTGGCGGAAGCTACGGGCGCCGAGCTCGGCGTCGGTGGGGCGGGCGGGGATCATGCGCCGGGGTGTAGCGCGGCCGGCGAGCCCCCCGCTACGCCGCTCGTCGCCGCCCGAGGTCGGGCAGCACCGACCAGACCCCGCTCGCCATCTGGCGCGCGTCGACCGAGCGGATCTTCAGCAACTGCCGCGCGATCATGCGCGGGCGCATGTAGAAGCGGAAGGTGGCCTCGCGCAGGGCGTCGAGCAGCTGCGACGGTGACTGCACCTCGCTCGCCACCACGATGCGGTCGAGGTCGGGGTTGAAGGTGGTGTAGTTCTCCCAGTCGCGACGGTCCAGGCGGCCGTCGCGCGACATGCGCGCGTAGAGCTCGCTCCCCGGGAAGGGCACGGTGATGGCGAACTTGGCGAAGTCGAGCTCCAGCGAGCAGGCGTACTCGATGGTCTGCCGAGTTTGCTCGGGTGTTTCCCCGGGCATGCCCAGCATGAATAGGCCCACGGTGGTGATGCCGATCTCGCGGCAGTGCCGGATGGTCTCCCGGCTCTTGTCGGTGGTGTTCGACTTGTTCACACCCTTGAGTAGGGTGTCGACCCCGCTCTCGATGCCGAACACAAGCCGCCGGCAGCCGGATCTATACATCCACTGCAGGGCCTCGCGGTCGACCACGTCGGTGCGCAGCTCGCTCAGCCACACCACGCGCTCGTGCAGCTTGCGGCTGATCATCTCCTCGGCAAACTCGATGGCATGTTTGCGTCCCATCGGGAAGATGGGGTCCATGAAGCCCACCTGTCGCACGCCGAAGTGCCGCACGTCGTGCTCGATCTCGTCCACCACGTTGCGGGCGCTTCGCTTGCGATACACCTTGCCCTGGTTCTCGAGCGCGCAGTAGGTGCAACGGAAGGGACAGCCGCGACTGGCCGCCACCGCGACGATCGGCCGGGCGATGGTCCCCAGCGGGAGCAGGGAGTAGCGATTGTAGGGAAGGATGCCCCAGTCGGGGAAGGGGAAGGCGTCGAGATCGTCCACCAGCGCCCGCGCGCGCCCCGCCTCTCCCCGAACGCTCACCCCCTCCACCCCGTCGCCGCGCCCGCCCCGGGCCCATGCGGCGAGAAGGTCGACGGCCGCCTGCTCGCCCTCGCCGTGAACCACCGCGTCGGCGAGGCCGGTGTCGAGCAACTCCCCGGGGAACATGTCGGCGTGGATGTTGCCGGCGAACACCTTCATCGCCGGGTAGCGTTGCCGCACCTCGCGGAGTAGCGCGTAGACATCGGTCGCGACAGGAGTGAGAACGGAGACGCCGAAGGCCTCGGGACGGCAGCGCTCGATGGCTTCGATCACCGCCGCGTTGCCGCCGCGGAAGGCGAAGTCGTCCCAGGTGCGCACCTCGTGGCCGGCCGCCTTGAGGAACGTGCCCACGTAGGCCAGGCCGATGCAGGGCATGGGTTCGAGCAAGGCCGCGAAGCGCCCGAACTGCTGGGGCCTGATGCTCGGGTTGAGGAGGAGAACGCGCACGGGTGTTGCGAGTATACCGGGCCCAGGGGCGGCCCCGGCGTCGCCGGGCTCACCGGCGGATAAGCTCGCCCGATGTTGCCCGTCGTCTTCGAGCTCAGCAGCACGGCGTTCACGCAGGGCGCCACCATCCCGGCGCGCCACACCTGCACCGGCGACGACCTGTCACCCCCGCTCTCGTGGACCGCCCCGCCCGAGGGCACCGCCAGCCTCGCGCTGGTGGTGGATGATCCCGACGCGCCGCGGCGAACCTGGCAGCACTGGCTGGTCTGGAACATCCCGCCGACGACGCGCCAGCTGGGCGAGGCGCTGGGCCTCGACCAGCACGTCCAGGGCACCAACGACTTCAAGAAGCTGGGCTACGGCGGCCCCTGTCCCCCGCCGGGGCATGGCGCCCATCGGTATTTTTTCCGCTTGTACGCCCTCGACGTGATGCTGGGGCTCCCGGCCGGGGCCTCTCGCGCCGAGCTCGACGCGGCGATCAAGGGGCACGTGATCGCCTCGGCTGAGCTCATGGGCAAGTCCTGGCGGTAGACTGCACCGATGCTCCTGCTCGCTGCCGCCGCGCTCGCCGTGCCCTTCTTCGCCGAGCGTTTCGATGCCAACGCCATCCCCGCCGACTGGAAGGTGCGCGCCATCGAGTCGAGCGGCGGCGGCGAGGCCAGCAAGGTGACGGTCGAGAACGGGCAACTCGTGGTGGCCACCGGCAAGTCGGGCAAGAAGTTCAGCGGCCTCGCGCGCAAGTTCGAACTGCGCAGCGTGAGCTGGCTCAAGGTGCAGGCGAGGGTGCAGAGCGACGTGGCCGGCGGGAGCGGCACCTGCGACGTGGTGCTTCGATTCGACGGCGGCGTGGTGGAGCCCGCGCGCCCCTGCCTGCCGCGCGACGACGCCGGGCCCTACACCCGCTTCGTGCAGGTGCCGCCGGGCGCGCGCGACGTGGAGTTCGCCATGTACAACACCCAGCCCGGGACGGTGCGCTTCGACGACATCCTGCTCGAGGCGGTGAACATCGAGTGGAAAACCGTCAATCGGGGAAGCTTCAGCTACTACTGGCAAGGAAACGACAGTTTCCGCGAGGATAGTCTCCTTGCCAACGACGAGCTGGTCGACAAGACCCTGGCCCTCCTCGGCACCGGGACCAAGGTGCATCTGGGCGTGTGGAAGTACCCCGACGTGGCCACGCTCGAGCAATACACCGGGGTACACGCCGAGGGCTACGTGGAGGGCGACACCCTGCACACCACGGTGCGAACCGACGCCCGGAACATCGTGCAGATGCTCGCCCGCGCCTGGGGGAGCACGCCCCCGCCGGCGCTCGCCGACGGCCTGCCGGTACACGTGCTCGGCCAGTGGGACGACCGCGAGCCGCGCATGGTCACCCGTCGGCTGGTGGGCGAGGGGAAGTGCCCCTCGCTGGCGGAGCTCCTCGACTCCAGCAGGTATGCGTCACTCGGCGCCGACCGGGTGCTCGTGGCCGGGGCGCTGGTGAGCTGGCTGGTGGAGGTGAAGGGGGCCGAGGCGGTGAAGGCGGCCTACGGTTCAAGCAACGCCGCCAGCGCTCTGGAGAGCGCGCTGGGGATGAGCCTGCCCGAGGCCGAGGCGAAGTTTCGCGCGTGGTTGTGATCCTCCTCGGCTGCGCGGGCGACGACACGGGCGAGGCCGCCGCGGCGGTCGAGGTGGTGGAGCACGGCGCGGTGACTTGCGAGGATGACCGTTCCGGCGCCGTGTTCGACCGCGCCGAGCTGCCCGGCCCGAGCGATGGCATGGCCGCCTACATGTACCGCTACCAGTTCGGCGCGGCCGGGGTCGTGGCCGCTGACTTCGACGACGACGGGTGGATCGACCTGTTCTTCCCCGAGGTAGGACCAGACCGCCTGTTCCTCAACGGCGAGGGGGGGCTGCAGGAGAGCGCGCTACCGGAGGACGACGACGTGGCCACCGGCGGCGTGGCCGGCGACGTGGACGGCGACGGCGACCTCGACCTCTACGTGACCGTCTTCGGCGGTCCCAACCGGCTCTTGCTCTGGGACGACGGCTTCTCGCAGGCCGAGAGCGGCGCCGAGGGCGGGGGCTACCACGCGGCCGGGGCCGCCATGGCCGACCTCGACGGCGACGGCGACCTGGAGCTCCTGTCGCTCAACCACCGCGACGACGAGGCCCTGGGCGAGGGGCTCCTGGCCGGCGACATGCCCCCGGGGCACCCGTCGGAGCTGTGGTTCAACGACGGCAGCGGCGGCTACACGCCGGGCGACATCGGCGAGGCGCTGTCGGGCTCCGACACCTACGCCTTCGCCGGCGGCTTCCACGATCTCGACGGCGACCGGGACGACGACCTCTACGCGGTGAACGACTTCGGCTACGAGGCGGGCCCCAACGTGGCGCTGGCCAACGACGGCGGCGAGTTGTCGCCGATGGCCGGTCTCGACGTGGCCCTCTACGGCATGGGCCTCGGTGCCAACGATCTCGACGGCGACGGCATCGTCGACCTCGCGATGTCGTCGTGGGGGGTGCTCATGTTGCTCGAGTCAGGCAGCGGCTGGGCCAATACCGCGGCGGCGCGCGGGCTCTACCCGGTGGGCGACGACCGCCTGCTCGCCTGGGGCCTCGACCTGGCCGACCTCGACAACGACGGCGACCTCGACCTGCCGGTGAACTTCGGCTTCCTGATGATGCCGGAGGACTTCGCCGCGGAACTCGAGGACACGCGCGCCCTGGTGAACCCCACCTCGCAGCGCGACGCGCTGTACCTCAACGAGGAGGGCAGCTTCTCCGAGGTGTCGGAAGCCTGGGGCGTGGCCGACGCGGGCATCGGCCGGGGGGTCATCGCAGTCGACCTCGATCGCGACGGCACCCTCGACCTGGTGAAGCGCGAGCTCGACGGGGCGCCGATCGTCTACACCTCGCGCTGTGTCGACGAGGCCTGGCTGGTGGTCGACCTGCGCTGGTCGAGCCCGAACACGCGGGCGGTCGGCGCCAAGATCGAGGTGGGCGACCAGTCGCGCTGGGTGCGCGCGGGCGGCACCAGCTTCGCCTCGGCGGGGCCGCCCGAGGTTCACTTCGGCCTGGGCGACGACAGCGAGGCGCGGCTGCGGGTGACGTGGCCGGACGGCCTCGTGAGCGAGGCCACGGTGGCCACGCGCCAGCGGGTGACGCTGTCGCGATGAGCCGCTGGACGCCGTGGTTGTTGACGGCGGTTCTCGCGGTGATCGCGTACTTTCGCATCCAGGCGCTCGACGACCCGGGACCGCCGCCCCCCGAGGGCATCCCCTCGCCGGTGATGGACGCGCTGGCGCAGCGCGAGGCCAAGACGGCGGTACACCCGCGCCTGGTGGCGGCGCTGGCGGCTCGTCTCGGCGTGGACGAGGGCGAGGCGGCGGGGCGCCTCGTTGCCCCCACGGACGCGACGCTGGACGCTCTGGTGAAGCTCCTGGATCACCCCGACGAGGTGGTGAACACGGCGGTCTTCGCCTACGCCTGCGCGCTCGACCCGGTGGCGCGGGAGCGGTTCGCCGGGCGCTCCAGCGGTAGCCAACGCGCGGAAGGCGCCCGCGAGTGGGTGGCCACGCGCTGCCCCGCCAGGGACTGACCGATCCCGCCTCGCGGTGGACTGATCTGCTACTTCGCCGCCGCCGCCCCGAAGCCCACCGGGCGCGCCTGCGGCCCGGCGCCCGACTCCTCGGCGGCCGCCTCGTCGAAGATGGCCTGCGACAGGGGCAGCTTGGCTCGCGCCGCCCGGTAGGCGGCGCGCATCACCGCGTTCTTGATCTGGCCGCCGGTGAGGCGGTGGCGCTGCGCGAGCGCGGCCACGTCGATCTCGCCCTCCACGGGCAGCTCCGGCACGAGGAACCCCTGCCAGATGCGGGCGCGGGCGCCGGCGTCGGGGGCGGGGAAGTGGAGGTTGTAGGCGACGCGCCGGGCCAGGGCCTTGTCGAGGCGCTCGGCGAGGTTCGACGCGAGGATCACCACGCCCTCGAAGCGCTCGATCTGCACCAGGAGCACGTCGATGGCGATGTCGTCGTGGCGGTTGCCGTGCGACTCGCCGCGGGCCGTCAGCAGCGCGTCGCACTCGTCGATGAAGAGCACGGCGTCGTGGCCGCGCGCGTCGGCGAAGAGCGCCTCGATGTTCTTCTCCGTCTGTCCCACCCACATCGAACGCAGGGAGGCGAAGGACGCCACCAGCAGCGGCCGGTTCAGCTCGCCGGCAATGGCCTCGGCGCAGTGGGTCTTGCCGGTGCCGGGCGGCCCCCAGAACAGCGCGGTGATGCCGGTGCCGTAGCTGAGCTTCTTGCCGAGGCCCCAGCGCTCGAGCACGGTGCGGCGGTCGCGAACCGCGCAGACGATCTCGCGCACCTTGTCGCCGAGGGCGTCGGGCAAGTGAACGTCGGCGAGGCCCACCGCCGGGCGGAACAGGGACTTGTCGGGACGATCGATGCGGCGCAACTGCTGTCGCGCCGCCCGCTCGAGGTGGGCGTGGGTGATGCTCGGGCTCGCGCTGCCGTCGTGGACCGCCTCGGCCACGGCGGTGAGCACGGCGTTCTTGATGTAGCCGCCGGTCATCTCGAACTGGCTGGCGAGCGCGTCGAGATCGACGTCGGGCGCGAGCGGCGCCTCCGGCGGCAGGTGCTTCTTCCAGATCGCCAGCCGCGCGGCGCGGTCGGGCTCGGCGAAGCGCAGGCGCATGAGGATGCGGCGCTCCAGCGCCGGGTCGAGCGCCTCGGGGGAGTTGGTGGCGAGCACGGCGATGCCCTCGAAGCGCTCGATCTCGGTGAGCAGCACGTTCATCAGCTCGTTGCCCCGCGAGCGGGCGCCGAGCAGCGACTCGCACTCGTCGAAGAAGAGGAGCGCGTCTTGCAGGCGCGCCTCGCGGAACAGCGCCGGGAGGAACTGCGCGCTGTTGCCGGTCTGGAGGAAGGTGGGGATGTCGACGTTGAGCACGCGACGCCCCACCGCGTGGGCCACGCCGTGGGCGGTCATCGTCTTGCCGGTGCCCGGGGCGCCGTGGAACAGGAGCAACACGCCGCGCCCGTACCTGATCACCTCGTCGAAGCCACACTTCTTTCGGGCGGCGAGGTAGGCCTCGTGGTTCTGCACCACCGAGAGGATGCGCCGCTTGTCCTCTTCTGCGATCACCACCTGGTCGAGGGTGGCGAGCGGCGCCTCCAGCGAGGAGAACTCCACCAGCTCGGCGTGCAGCCCCGGCTGGCCCACGAGGTGGGCGAAGGTGCGCGCGTTGATCACCACCTGCGACTCGAGCAAGTCTTCCGGGGCTGCCGAGCGCCGGGCAAAGTCGCGACTGATGAGGTCGCTCTGCATCAGGGGCGACTCCAGCGAGAACAGCTTGCGGTGGCGCACGCGGTCGGCGAAATCGAACTCGTGGAAGGTGAAGATGTCGTCGACGGAGACCACCGAGTTGAACGGGGGGCTGAAGTCGCTTCGCAGCGCGCAGATCCCCGCCCCCGCCGCGCTACCGAAGGCGGGCGTGAGGGCCAGGAGCAGCGTGTTGCGCTCGATGGCACCGAGCCCGTAGGCCTCGCACATCGTGTCGAGCGCGAGGGCCGGGCCCGCGGCGCGGTTCTTCGCGAGGCGGGCGTCGATCTCGGCGCGGAGACGAGCCTCCTCGCGCCCGTGGGCCTTCGAGCGGCGCAGCAGCTCGGAGGGGTCGTGCTCCTCCTCGTCGCGGTAGCCGCGGCGGCGGCGCGGGGCCTCGCCCTCGGCGCCGTTCTTGGCTGCCGCCGCGAGGCCGATGCGGCGACAACGGGCCTCGATCCAGTGCAGCTCCGCCTGGAGGTAGTCGAGATCGCTGGGAAAAGGCTGGACTTCGGTTCGCTTACTGCAGGGCATGGTGTTCTCCCTGTGCCGCCCGGTGGGGCCGGTCACGGGAAACAATACGGGCGGTGGTGGTCAGTATCTGACCGGTGAACGACTGCGCAGTCGCGCTGCCATCGCCTCGCGCGGCGAGGCATATTCCCGGAGCCGATGCACGCGCCGCCACTCTCCTTCGCTCGCCGCCTTGCCGAGGCCACGGCGCTCGCCACGGCGGTGCTGTTCCTCTACATGGGGGCCGGTGCGCGCGCCGCCGCCACGCTCCCGCCCCCCTCCACCGCGCTCGACGCGGCGGTGCCGGTGCTTCCGGTGATGATCTGGTTCTACCTGCCTGGCTACGTCTGCCTCTTCATGCTGGTGCTTTGGCTGCTGCGCGACCCGGCGAACTTCCGGGCCTCGCTGGTGAGCTTCGCGGGCATCGCGCTGGTGGCGGTGGCCGCCTTCGTCTGGCTCGCCATGCCGGCGCCACCGCGGCCGGTCCTCGTCCCCCGGGGCGCCAGCGAGTGGCTCCTGGCGTGGTTGTACGGCTTCGACCCCGCCGCCAACGTGTTCCCGTCGCTCCACGTGGCCAACTCGGTGCTGTGCGCGGGCATCGCCTGGCGGCTCGACCGTCGACTCGGGGGGGTGGCGTGGGCGCTCGCCCTGCTCGTGGCGCTGTCGACGGTCACCTTGCGCCAGCACTGGATCGCCGACGTCGTGAGCGGTAGTTTGCTTGGGTGGGCAGGGGTGGTGGCGTGGGCGCGACTTCGCGCGCTCGCCGGCCGACCGACCCGGAGCGCCGCGTAGCTCGCGCCGGGGGATGATGGGGAGGTGTTGACGAGCGCGCGCGAGATCGGCTGGCTGCTCCACGTCGCGCTCGCGGTGGTGGCGGTGGCCTTCGCGCTCGCTCGCCGCCGCGACCCCACGAGCACGCTGGCGTGGGTGCTGGGCATCATCTTCGTCCCCCTCGCTGGCCCACTGGCCTACCTCGCGCTCGCAAACCCCTACGTGGCCCGGCCGCGCGACCGTCGTCGCGACGCGGCACGTCGCACGCGGGAGGAGAACCCGCTCCACGCCGACATCACCTCCGAGGACCTGCACCCGGCGGCGCGCTCGGTGATCGAGGGCTGTCGTCGGCTCACCGGCCTGTCGGCCACCACCGGCAACCGCGTGCAGCTCTACTCGGAGACCGGCGAGGCCGAGGCGGCCCGGCTCGGCGCAATCGCGGCGGCGCGCGAGCAGATCTGGGCCGAGTACTACATCGTCCATGGCGACGCCACGGGCCGGCGATTCCTCGCCGCCCTCGCCGAGCGCTCGCGCGCGGGGATCGACGTTCGCCTGCTGGTCGATGCCGTGGGATCGATGGGCATCGATGCCGGCGGCGTGGCCTCGCTGCGCGCGGCCGGCGGTCACGTGGAGGTGTTCCACCCGGTGAACCCACTGCGGCGGCGCTGGGCGGTACACCTGCGGAACCACCGGAAGATCCTCGTCACCGACGGCACGACCGCCTTCTGTGGCGGCGCCAATATCGGCGACAACTACGCCGGTCGCCGCCGTCGCATGCCGCCGCCCTTCCGCGACACGACGCTGCGCATCGAGGGGCCCGCGGCCGCCGATCTCGCCCGGGTCTTCGCGGAGGACTGGTGCTTCATGCGCGGCGAGATCCTGCGACTGCGCGAGACCACGGGGCGGCCGGGCGAGACGGCGGTGGCGATCCTGCCCAGCGGCCCGGACCAGGCCCACAACGCCACGGCCCTGGCGTGGTTCTCGGCGGTGTCGCTGGCGCTGGAGCGATGCTGGCTGACGACGCCCTACTTCGTGCCCGATCCCGCCATGCTGCGGGCGCTGGCCACGGCCGCCCGCCGGGGGGTCGACGTGCGGGTGGTGCTCCCGCGCAACGCCGACTTCTGGCTGATGGACCTCGTCAATCGCTCCTACTACCTGCCGCTCTTGGAGTGCGGGGCCCGGGTGTTCGAGTACGCCCCCGCGATGATGCACGCCAAGACGCTGGCGGTCGACGGGCACCTCGCGCTCGTGGGCTCGGCGAACGTCGACATGAGAAGCTTCGACCTGAACTTCGAGGTGGGTGCCCTGGTGGCCGACCGGGCCTTCGCGGCCACGGTGGAGGCGGCGATCGAGGCCGATCTCGCCCGGAGTCGCGAGGTGACGCTTGACCAGGTGCGGCGGGCCCCGCTGCTGGCCGCCCTCGCGCAGGGCGCGGCGAAGCTGTTGTCGCCGGTGTTGTAGGGCTACTCCACGCGGACGATTGCGGCCCAGTCGTTCCCGCCGTCCCAGGCCGCCTCGAGCGTGGCCCGCCTGTTCCCGGGGACGAGCCAGTCGAGCACCAGCCACGGGTCGTCTCGGGGGGTGAGCACCACCCGCGTCGGCTCGGTCCACGAGGGCTCGACCGCGCCGATCCGGCCGCCGTGGGGGAGGGCGTCGAAGGAGCCATCGATGGCGACGGCAGGCAGGTCCGGGTGGGCGGCCAGCCAGGCCCGGGCGGCGGCGGTGGCCGGGGTGCGCTCCGGCGGCGGGAGACGGCGCGGTGGCAGGGCCAGGGCGGCGATCGCCAGCCCGGCGGCCAGTGCGAGCGGGCCGGCGGCGCGGCGGTAGCGGCGCGGCAGGCGGGCGAGGAGTCGACCGGTCGCGACATCGGCGAGAAGGAGCGCCACGACGGTGGTGGTGAGCAGCATGCCCTCGCCGAGCGCCCTGCCCTGCGGCAGGGAGGAGGCGAGCACGCCCACGCTGGCGACCACGAGCAGCGCGCCCCCGGCGCGGCCTCGTGCCCACCAGGCGCCGGCGCCCGCGAGGGCGAGCAGCAGCGGGGGCACCGCCCGCGCGAGCAGGGAAGCGTCGAGAGACAGCGACGGCATCGTGCCTGCCGAGGCTCCTGTCGCCTGGAGCGCGTGGCGCGCGGGCGTGGCGAAGCTGGAGCTGCCGAACTCCAGGTGCAGGATGGGGCGGGGCAGCCGCGCCCACAGCTCGGCCACCACCATCTCCCAGCCGCGCGGCACGATCACCAGCCGCCCAGCGCCGAGCGATGCCCAGGCCACCTGCGGGAGCATCGCCGCGGCGAAGGCCGCGACGGCGCGCCCGCCGGCCAGGGGGAGGAGGA
>VGRQ01000109.1 GCA_016875315.1 Deltaproteobacteria bacterium
GCTCTCGCTTCACCCTACGCCTCCGCGCTGGCCCCGCTCACCACGGTGACGGCTGCCTCGCCGCGGTTGGCGATCTCGCTGCGCAGGCGCTCGCGCACCTCGGGGTGCTCGGCGAGGTAGGTCATCGCCTTGTCGCGACCCTGGCCGATGCGCTCGTCGCCGTAGGCGAACCAGGAGCCGGACTTGCGAACGATGCCGAGGTCGACGCCGAGGTCGATGAGCTCGCCCTCCTGGTTGACACCCTTGCCGTAGAGGATGTCGAACTCCACCTGCCGGAAGGGCGGCGCCAGCTTGTTCTTCACCACCTTCACGCGGGTGCGGTTGCCGATGGGATCTTCGCCCTGCTTGATGGTGCCCACGCGGCGGATGTCGAGCCGGACGCTGGCGTAGAACTTCAGCGCGTTGCCACCGGTGGTGGTTTCCGGGCTGCCGAACATCACGCCGATCTTCATGCGCACCTGGTTGATGAACACCATCGAGCAGTTGGACTTGTGGATGTTGGCGGTGAGCTTGCGCAGCGCCTGCGACATGAGCCGCGCCTGCGCGCCGGGCTGCACGTCGCCCATCTCGCCCTCGAGCTCGGCCTTGGGCACGAGGGCGGCCACCGAGTCGATGATCACCACGTCGACCGCGCCGGAGCGCACCAGCGTGTCGGCGATCTCCAGCGCCTGCTCGCCAGTGTCGGGCTGGGAGATGAGGAGCTCGTCGACGTTGACGCCCAGCGCCCGCGCATAGTTGACGTCGAGCGCGTGCTCGGCGTCGATGAAGGCGGCCACGCCGCCCTTCTTCTGCGTTTCCGCGATGAGGTGCAGCGTCATCGTCGTCTTGCCGCTGGACTCCGGGCCGTAGATCTCGATCACCCGGCCGCGGGGGATACCGCCGATGCCGAGCGCGATGTCGAGCCCAATGGAACCCGTGGAGATGGTGCTGATCTGCACGTGCTCGGCGGCGCCCATCCGCATGATGGACCCCTTGCCGTACTGGCGTTCGATGGAGGCGACGGCGGCGTCGAGGGCTTTGGCGCGGTCAGGATCGATGGGCATCGGGGAGGCTCCGTGTTGACGGGTCAAAGTTAGCACGTACCTGTACGGGCGCAAGGGTGACTGCGCCAAAAAATGGTTTCAGGCTGATTGCGTGTTCAGTAGGCGTTGACGCAACAAGTCCAGCGCGAGCGCCACGGTGGCACCGAGATTGCGAGGACGGTCGTAGGGAAGCCGCACTTTCTCGTGCGAGGTGCCTCCCGGTCCCGACACGGCGATGTGTACCGTGCCGACCGGCTTCTCGGAGCTGCCGCCGCCTGGGCCCGCGATCCCGGTGACGCCCAGCCCCCAGTCGGCGCCTGCCTGGCGCGCGATGCCCTCGGCCAGGGCACGCGCCACCGCCTCGCTCACCGCGCCGTGCTCGGCGATCGTCTCGGCGGCCACGCCGCACTGGCGCACCTTCTCCGCGTTGGCGTACACCACGCCGCCGCCCACGAAGTAGTCGGAGGACCCGGCGATGGCAGTGAGCTCGGCGGCGATGCGCCCCGCGGTGCAACTCTCGGCCGTAGCGAGGCGCTGCCCGCGCGCCCGCAGCAGACCGCCCACCACCTCGGCCAGCGGGCCCGTGTTCACCCCGAACACGTGGTGCGGGCCGAGTCGCTCGACCGCCTCGCGCGCGAGCGCCTCGGCGTCGAGACCCTCGGCCACGTGGAGTTTGACTTGAACCTCGGGGAAGGAGGCGCGGTAGCCCACGGTCACGCCCTCGCGCTCGAAGCCCGCCATGCGCTGCCCGGCCACGCTCTCCGCGAGGTTCACGCAGCGCAACATCATCGTGCGGCGCGGCGCCAGCGCGAAGCGCGCGCGAGCCACGGGCAGCACGTAGGTCTCCACCATCGGGTACATCTCGAAGGGCACCCCGGGGAAGAAAAACAACAGGCTTCGTCCCACGTCGATCGAGAAGCCGGGCGCGGTGCCGAGGTGGTTCTCGAGCAGCGTGGCGCCGCGCGGCAACAGCGCCTGCACCCGGTTGGTGGGCGGCATCGCCCGGTTGCGCGACCGGTAGCGGGCCTCGATCTGCGCGAGGGCCTCGGCGTTCTCGTCGAGTTTCAGCCCGAAGGCCAACGCCGCCGCCTCGCGGGTGAGATCGTCAGACGTGGGACCGAGCCCGCCGGTACACACCACCAGCGGCGACCGGGATGCGCTCTCGGCGATCACCTCGCGGATGTCGGCGAGATCGTCGCCCACCACGGTCACGCGCCCCGGGCGCAGCCCGACCCCCTGGAGCGTGCTCGAGATCCAGGGCGCGTTGGTGTCGACGCCCTGGCCGGCGAGCAGTTCCTCGCCCTGGCTGATGATGTCGAAGCGGGCGGCCATGTGCCCGTGCTAATCCGCCCCGCATGCCCCTACCCGGCGTGATCGTGGCCCTCGACGTCGGCACCGCCAAGATTGGCGTGGCGGCGTGCGATGCCGGGCGCACGCTCGTGTTCCCGGTCACGACGGTGATGCGGCGCTCGGTGGCCAAGGACGCCGAGGCGATCGCGAAGCTGTCCGGGGATCGCGAGGCCAAGATGCTGGTGGTGGGTCTCCCCGACCAGAACGAGCGGATGGCGAAGCTCGCACGGCAGGTTGGCGACGCTGTCGCGACACGAGCGGGCCTGCCGGTACACTACCACGACGAGGGATTCAGCTCCGCCGAGGCTCGCGCGCGCATCGAGGAGCTGCGCTTGTTGCGCTCGCGGGTCGACGAGGTGGCGGCCACCGTCATCCTCGAGTCGTGGCTCGCCACCCAGGCGAGATAGATCCCGGTCATGTCGCACGCGCACGAGGCCGACGGGCCGCTCCGCATCCACGTTGTCACCGTGTCCACGTCGCGAGGGGCGGCCGAGGACAAGTCGGGGCCGCTGGTCCGCGAGCTCGCCGCGGCGAAGGGCCACAACATCGCCGGCCACGCGATCGTCCCCGACGACCCGGCCGAGATCGGGGTGGAGCTCGACCGCGCGCTCGACTCGCCGAGCATCGACGTGGTCATCCTCACTGGTGGCACCGGCATCTCCGCCCGCGACTGCACCCCGGCGGTGGTACGCGAGCGCCTCGATCGAGAGCTTCCGGGCTTCGGCGAGCTGTTCCGGGCGCTGAGCTACCGCGAGATCGGCGTGGCGGCGATGTTGTCGACCGCCGTGGGTGGCCTGGCCCGCAACCGGCCGGTCTTCGCCATCCCCGGGAGCACCGGTGCCTGTCGCCTCGCGATGACCGAGCTGATCCTCCCCGCCCTGCCGCACATCGCGGGCGAGCTACGCAAGGAATCGCCGCTGCCGCGCAAGCACGCCGACGCGGTGAAGCCGGTGGTGCGCTCGCGGGTCTCGGAGGATCGGCTGCCGGAGATGCTCGTGTCGCCACCGCGCCGGGCGCTGGCGCCCTCTCCCACCTCCCCTTCCAAGGCGGGCAACCCCGCGTGGGGCGAACCCTTGTCCCCGGCCGCCGCGCTCGAGCCGCCCCGCAAGGGCATCGACGTCACGACGCTCCCCGACGTCGAGCGCCCCGCCTACGACGACGTGGCCACGGGCTGGATGGCCTTCTCCCGCGAGATGGAGGCGCGGGTGGTCCCCTTCGGCAGCGCCGAGATTCCCGACGTCCTCGCCCGCATCCCGGCGGTGATGGACGTTCTCGGCTCGGCGTCGAGCCGCGCGCGCCTGCGAGCGAGCGACGGTCGCGAGTGGTTGCTATTCGGATTCCCCGACCTCACCCGCCCGAGCGCGAAGGTGATCGCGGTACGCGAGGCCCTGCCCATCTCCGAGATCATCGCTATCCACCGCTGGCCGCAGCGGGTGGGCGTGTGCGCCGAGGTCGACGACGGGCCCCTGCCTCGAGCGGGAAACTCGCCGGACTCGGAGTCGACCGAGCGCACCGGCCGCGCCTACGAGGGCGAGGGCACGCTCTTCGCGGTCGACGGCTCGGCGGTGTACGTCCAGGAGCGTCGCTGGGTGCGCAAGTGGGACGGGAAGAAGCTCGGCCCCGAAGACAACGTGGGCAGCGCGCTCGCCACGTTGATCCTGGGCTGGTCGCAGCGGTAGTTAGGATCGGCGAGGAGGCCTCGTCCCACGTGATCCGGAACATCCTCGCCACGCTCGCTGGCCTCGTCGCGGGCAACGTCCTCAACTTCGCGCTGGTGATGCTCAATAGCAGCGTGCTGTTTCCCATGCCGCCCGGCGTGGACTTCAACAACCAGGCGGGCTTCGCCGAGTACATCCGCACCCTGCCGGTGGCCGCCTTCCTCGTGGTGCTGGCGGCGCACTCCGCCCAGGCGGCCGGTGGCACCTGGCTCGCCTCTCGCTTCGCGCACACGCGCGGTCCGGTGCCCGCGATCGTCATCGGCGGTCTCACCGCCCTCGGCTCGGGCCTCAACATGCTCAGCCTCCCCGCCCCGGCGTGGATGTGGGTGGATGTCCCGCTCAACTTGCTGTGCGCCTACGGTGCGTGGCAGCTCGCGTTGAAGAGTCGGTAACCGTCGCCGCTCGTCAGCCCGCCCGATTGTGACTAGCCGTCGGGCATGGATCCGTTGACCCTGCTCGAGCCCGCCGCCACGCGCGTCCGCGACCCTCTCTCCGGCCGGAGCGCCTGGCTCGCCGGCATGGTGGCCGACCCTCGCGTCGACGGCGACGTGCTGCGCTTCACGCTCGTCGTCAAGAAAGACCACTCGCCCGAGGATCGCCAGCGCATTCGCGAGGCGATCGTTCGCAACCTGGTCGAGCGCGGCTGGGAGGGCGAGGTGGCCTGCACCATCCGCGTGGACGGCCTCGCCGAGGCCCCCCGTCGCGACGGCGGTCACGACCACGGGCATGGCCACGATCACGGCGGCGGCGGTCATGGCGGCGGTCGCGACCCGATCAGGGGCATGAGCGGCCCGGGCATGCAGCCCCACGGCGGGCCGATCCAGAAGCAGAAGCCCGAGGGCGTCAAGCACGTGATCGCGGTCACCTCGGGCAAGGGCGGCGTGGGCAAGAGCACCGTGGCCACCAACCTCGCCGTGGCGCTGGCGGGCATGGGCAAGAAGGTGGGCTTGCTCGACGCCGACATCTACGGCCCCTCCCTGCCGATGATGATGCACGTCAGTGGCAAGCCCGTGGCCAGCGAGGCGAAGAAGATCATGCCGCTCCCTGCCCACGGCGTGCGGTGTATGAGCATCGGCTTCCTCGTCGACGAGAAGGAGCCGGTGATCTGGCGCGGACCGATGGTGATGGGGGTGATCAACCAGTTCTTCAAGGACGTGGACTGGACCGACACCGACTACCTCGTGGTCGACTTGCCCCCGGGCACGGGCGACGCGCAGCTCACGATGATCCAGGGCGTTCCCATCGCCGGCGGCGTGGTGGTGACGACGCCCCAGCCGGTGGCTCTGCTCGACGCCGTCCGCGGCGTGGAGATGTTCAAGAAACTCGACGTCCCGGTGCTCGGCGTGGTGGAGAACATGGCCTGGTACGAGCTGCCCGGCGGCGCGAGGGCCTACCCCTTCGGCGAGGGTGGCGGCGCGAGGCTGGCGGCAGAGTATGGGGTGCCGCTCCTCGGGCAGGTGCCGCTGCGCGACAGCATCCGCCAGGGCGGCGACGACGGCCGCCCCGCCGTGCTCGACGGCGTGGAGGCATTCACCCAGATCGCGGCGAAGGTCGCGGCGGTCTTGCCCGCGTGAGCGCATCCCGCCCGCCCGCGATGCTCGACCGGTGGGGGCGGTTCCATAGCTACCTGCGCGTGAGCGTGACCGACCGCTGCAACTTCCGCTGCGTGTACTGCCTGCCCGAGGAAGGCGTCCAGTACATGCCGAGGAACGAGCTGCTCAGTTACGAGGAGATCGCTCGCATCGTGCGGGTGATGGCCACCATGGGCCTCCGGCGCGTGCGACTCACCGGCGGCGAGCCAACCGTACGTCGCGACATCGAAGACCTCGTGCGCGCGCTGGGCCGCGTCGAGGGCATCGACGACATCAGCATCACCACCAACGCCCATCGCTTCGCCTCGCAGGCCCAGGCCCTCGCCAGCGCCGGGCTCCGCCGGGTGAACGTGAGCCTCGACACGCTCGACCCGGTTCGTTTCGGGCAGATCACCCGCGGCGGCAACCTCGCGGCCGTCCTCGAGGGCATCGAGGCTTCCCGGGCGGCGCGGCTCTTCCCGATCAAGCTCAACATGGTGGTGATGCGCGGCGTGAACGACGACGAGATCGTCTCGATGGCGCGCTACTGCCTGCCCCACGCCGAGCACACGGTGCTCCGGTACATCGAGTACATGCCCTTCGAGAACCGCTGGCACGAGAACGTCCCGGCGCGCGAGATGCGCGCGAGGCTGGAGGCGGAGTTCGGACCCCTCTCGCCCGTCGAGGCCTCGCTCGGCGGCGGTCCTGCGCGCTACTGGCGGGCCGGTCCTCTGACCGTGGGCTTCATCGCGCCGCTGTCCGAGCACTTCTGCGCCACCTGCAACCGCCTGCGGCTGCTCGCCGACGGCCACTTGCGCACCTGCCTCGCCCACGAGGACACGCCCTCGCTGCGCGACGTGATGCGCGGCGGCGCCGACGACGAGGCGCTCGCCTCGACCATCCGGGCGATTGTCCGCGGCAAGCCGGCGGGTCACGAGGCGGCGGTCGAGGGGGGTCGACACTTCGAGGGCGTGATGACGGGTATCGGCGGGTAGCCGTTCGCGGCGGCCGGCTGTGTTACGCGCGCGCCCCGAGGCGGTGACCGGGTGCGCTCAGCGGCCAAGCGAGGGTTCCAGCGAGTGCTTGCCGCGCTCGACTGGCTGCACCCCACCGTGCGCGAGGCCTGGCAGTACGGCGTTGGCTCGCTGATCCCCTTGCTGATCCTCACCGGCGAGCGCCTCTGGGTGATGAGCCGGATGGACGCGAGGCCAGAACCCTGGGACCGCCTGTGGGTGCAGCTCGGCGAGCTCGAGTTCTGGCCGCTCTGGTTCTTCGGCTGGATGTACGCGGCCCGCCTGCCCATCCCCTACTGGCGGCTGGTGGTGAGGGTGCTGTTCCACCTGGCCATCGTGGTGGTGCTGGCCTTCAGCGCCGCGGAGCTCGCCTTCTTCGACGTGACCGGCGGGCGCGGCGATCTCGACACGCTCACCTTCGGCCTGGAGGACTTCGCGCGGGTGTGGCCCGTCGTCGCCAGCGAGCTGACCGCGGGTCACTACGCGGGCGTGGTGGCCGTCGTCGCCATCACGCTGGTACCCTTCGCGTGGCGACCCCTCTCCGGGCGGCACACCTGGGCCACGCGGGCGCTCATCTTCACCCTCCTTCCTGCGCTCTGGGTGGAGACGCAGGGCCGCGTCCGCCCGACCAAGAGCTTCCGCCCGATCCAGAAGACCTTCGCCGAGAGCCTCTTCTGGGAGGCCCTGGAGCGGGTGGGCGACCGCACCTACCCGCCCGATCCCCAGTGGCTCCAGCCGGTGGTGATCGAACCCCCCACCCGGCCCTACAACGTCGTCATGGTCGTGCTCGAGAGCGTGGGCTCCCATCGCACCAGCGTGTACAAGCCGGAGCTAGCCACCACGCCGGCGCTCGCGGAGCTGGCCGCGAGGGGCCTCGTGGCCGAGCACATGTACGCGGTGGTGCCGCACACGAGCAAGGCGCTGGTCACGACCCTGTGCGGCGACTGGCCAAACCTCACCGGCGACGCCCGCGAGGCCAAGCCGGGCGGGCTCCCGCCCACCTGCCTGCCGCGGATCTTGCGCGGCGCCGGCTACCGCACCGCCTACTTCCAGACGGCGCGCGAGGACTTCGAAGACCGCGTCGACCTGGTCCACCAGATGGGTTTCGAGGAGTTCCGCAGTCGCGACACGCTCAGCGGTCCGCACTGGGAGAAGAACAACTACTTCGGCATCGACGACCGGGCGATGCTCTACCCGGGACTCGAGTGGTCCAAGGCGGACGGTTCGCGGCCGTTCTTCGCCACCTACCTCACGCTCGCCTCGCATCACGACTACAAGCTTCCGCGTCACTGGCAGTTGCTCGACTTCCCGAGGGTGACAGGGCGGCTAGAGCAGTATTTCAACGCGGTTCGTTACGTCGACGACTTCGTCGACCGGCTCTACCGCGGCTACACCGAGGCGGGGCTCGCGGACAACACGCTTTTCGTGATCCTCGGCGACCACGGCGAGGGTTTCGGTGAGCACGGTCGCTTCCAGCACGACCTGGTGATCTACGAGGAGGGCCTGCAGATCCCCTTCCTGATGGTGGGGGAGCAGGCGCTCGGGGGACGGACGGGGAAGATCGGCGGGCGTCGCCAGCAGATCGACATCTTGCCCACCGTGCTCGACGTGATCGGCGCCGAGCTGAGCTCGGGGCCGGTGCGCGGTCACAGCCTCCTCGACGACGCCCCCGCCCGGGAGCTCAACCATAGCTGCTGGCGCGCGCACCGTTGCCTGGCGTCGCGTCGTGACGACCAGGTGTTCCTCTACCACTTCGCCGACGCGGCGCCGCAGCTCTTCGACACCGACGCCGACTGGGCGCAGAAGAAAGACCTGGCCCGCCAACTCGACGGTGCCG
The DNA here is from genome assembly GCA_016875315.1 of Deltaproteobacteria bacterium. GTDB lineage: Bacteria > Myxococcota_A > UBA796 > UBA796 > SXON01 > SXON01. The sequence goes on from VGRQ01000109.1 coordinate 8,512, forward strand.
AGAAGACCGAGCGCGAGCAGGCGCTCCGGCAGTGGTGGGGCGAGGTGAGGGGGCTGTACGACGCGCGCAAGGAGCGCTGGGTGGAGACCATCCAGCGCCCCGACGACAGCGCCGCCTTCGCCACCTGGGGCGACGGCGCCCTCGCGCTCATCGGCTGCCGCGCCGAGGATGAGCGGGCGCTGGTGCCGGCGGAGCAGGCCTGGGTCACCTGCCGCTGGCGGGCCGACAGGCCGCTGCGCGAGGCCTGGACCCTCGACGTGCAGGTGAAGGCCGGGTCGCGCACGGGCAAGCTGAAGTGGACGCCCCACATGGGCAACACCAAGATGTGGAACTGGCGGACGGGCTGGTCGATCGACGACACCTTCCGTGTCGAGGTGCCGAGCTACTCCCGCGAGGGTTCCGCCGTGGTGAGCATCGGCTGGGAGCGCATCGGCGGCATTCTGGTCAAGACGGACGAGGGCAAGGAGCGTATCGACGTCGCGACAATCTCCGTGGGCAAGCGCCTGGCGACGACCCCCGACGGTCGCGAGGGCATCAAGCTCCAGGCTCGCGAGCCGTGGCCAGAGTCCTTCGCGCTCCCCCCGCTGGAAGCCGCCGAGGACGACAAGTCGCCGGGCGAGGGCGATGACGAGCCCCCCGTGGACGACGACCGCGGCAAGGCAACACCCGACGCCGAATAGGCGCCGCGGCGCAAGTCGCGTTAGACGCGCGAGCTTCCCGGACCGACCATGCTCCTCCTCGCGTTGTCTGCCCCCGCGCTCGCCCTGGACGCGGAGACCTTCGACCCAGCCGGTTCGACGCTGGATGGCCTCGGCGGGCTGCAAGTGGAGTCGCCGCTCGTCGGCATTCCCGGCGACTGGTACGGCGGCTTGATCCTTGGCTACGCGGCAAACCCCGTCGTGAGCGTGAAGGACGGTGTCGAGTCGCCCTACGTGGCCGGCCAGTTCATGACTCGCTTCGGGGGCGGCTACACCCTCGGCCAGGTGGCGCGGCTCGACCTCGACGTCCCGCTCTACCCCTCGGTCGACGCGCCGGGCGCCAACTTCTCGGGCTTCGCCATGGGCGACATCCGCCTGGGCGGCTTGCTCCCCGTCGTTCGCCCCAGCGACGACTCGGCCTTCGCGGTGGCCTTCAAGCCCTTCGTCAACCTCCCCACCGGCTCGGCGGAGGCGATGGTGGCGCCCGGGGGGTTCTCGGCGGGCCTCGACGCGCTCGCCGGCACCACGCTCGGCGAGAAGATCGCGCTGTCGGGGAGCCTCGGCACGCGCCTCGCGCCGTCGACCACCGTGGGCGACTACGACTACGGCTCGGGCCTGGACTTCGGTCTCGGGGCCAGCTACATCCTGAGCGAGCAACTCCGGGTGGGCGCCGAGCTCGACGGCACCGTGGGGCTCGCCGGTGGCGTGGGCGCCTACAACAAGAACCCCGTCGAGTTGCACGGCTACGGCACCTACGAGCACGACTCTGGCCTCACCGCCACGCTGGGCCTGGGATCGGGCGTGGTGGCTGGCGTCGGCTCGCCAGAGTTCCGCCTTGTCGCCGCGGTGGGGTGGCACCATGGCGCCCCCCCCGACAAGGACAAGGACGGCATCACCGACAAGGAAGACAAGTGTGTCGACAAGCCGGAAGACGTCGACGGCTTCAAGGACGCCGATGGCTGCCCCGACCCCGACAACGACGGCGACGGCATCCTCGACGAGCGCGACAAGTGTCGCGACCAGGCGGAAGACACCGACGGCCACGCCGACAGCGACGGCTGCCCCGACCCCGACAACGACGGTGACGGCCTCACCGACGGCGAGGACGACTGCCCCTTCGACGCCGGTCCCGAGGCCGCGGGCGGCTGCCCCGATCGCGACGGCGACAAGGTGGCCGATCGCGACGATGCCTGCCCCGCCGACGCGGGCACGGTGAAGGCCAAGGGCTGCCCCGACAAGGACAACGATCTCGTGATCGACAAGCGCGACCTCTGTCCCACCGAGCCAAAGGACCCTCGCGAAGACCCGGCCACGTCTGACGGGTGCCCGAAGCGCGTGGTGGTGACCGCGCAGAAGATCGAGATCAACGACGTCATCTACTTCGACACCAACAAGACCTCGATCAAGTCGGTGAGCTTCAGCCTGCTCGACGAGGTGGCCAAGGTCATCGTCGCCAACCCCAAGATCAAGAAGATCGAGGTGGGCGGCCACACCGACGGCGACGGCGACGACAAGGCCAACCTCAAGCTCTCGCAGGGCCGCGCCCAGGCCGTGGTCGACTACCTCGTCAAGAAGGGCAAGGTGGAGGCCAGCCGCCTGGTGGCGGTGGGCTACGGCGAGCAGCGGCCGATCGACACCAATCAGACCGCCGAGGGCAAGGCCAACAACCGGCGTGTCGAGTTCGTGATCAAGGAATGACGACCCTCCTGTGCAGCGGCCGGGATTCCGACCCTTACCCGTGGAGATCCCCATGACGTCCCGCCTCTCCCCCCTCGCCTTCCTCGCCGGGCTGCTCGCCGCGGCGATCCTCCCCTCGCTGGCCGAGGCGGGCAGCCTCGACAAGACCTGCGCCGACAAGCAGGGCGAGAAGACGCTCAGCTGCCTCGAGAAACACTTCCCCACCCAGTACGGCGTGGTGGAGGCGGCGTGCTCGGTGCTCGCCGACAAGGGCAGCGAACGCTGGCAGTGTCGCGACGACGGCTACGAGAAGCTGGGCATCAAGATCACCATCAAGTCCGAGACCGACGACAAGGACAAGTCGAAGGACAAGGACAAGGACAAGGACGACGACAAGGACAAGGACGACGACAAAGACAGCGAGGAGAGCACCGCCAGCGAGTCCTCCTCGAGCGGCTCGGGCCCCGGCAAGTCCGGCTCCGGCAAGTCGGGCGACGGCAAGTCGGGCGACGGCAAGTCCGGCAGCTCCACCCCTGCGCCCTCGGGCGACGGCAAGTCGGGCGACGGCAAGTCGGGCGACGGCAAGTCGGGCGACGGCAAGACCGGCAGCACCGCGCCCTCCGCCGACGGCAAGTCGGGCGACGGCAAGTCCGGCAGCACCACCCCAGCCCCCTCGGGCGAC
>VGRQ01000110.1 GCA_016875315.1 Deltaproteobacteria bacterium
GTCCTGAGCGTTGGCGCGACGAGCGTCGTCGCTGTTCCCCGACGCGCCAGCCCCGTTCCCCGTTCCCCGTTCCCGGTTCCCCGCTCGGCGACCGGCGCCCGGGGTGCGCAAGAGGCCTCGCAGCACCGAAAACCGGCCTACAGCCTAACTCCTACCACCTACAGCCCATCCGCCACCGCATCCACCGCCCGCCGCAAGTCGTTGAACGCGCCCCGGTTCTTCGGCGTGCCACCGGCGTCGCGCCAGGCGTCGGCAGCGGCCAGCAAGGCCGCCATGTCCTTCCTGCGGGCGGCGGCCTCGGCGCGCTGGAGGAGCAGCGCCCGATCGGGGCCGGGGTCGGACTCGCGCATCAGCGACACCAGGCTCAGGCCCAGCTCCACGTGTACGTCGGGGGCCGCGGGCGACGCGGCACGCGACGCCCGCGGCCGGGTGAGCAGGTAGTTCGCGACGCCCGCGAGCAACAGGACGGCGCCGAGGCCGCAGCAGGCGAGGCCTGCGAGCTGAGACACCGCGTCCGACATCGCCCGGCCGGGCTAACGACCTGTGCCTAGCTTCGCCGCCATGAGTCCCGACACCGTTCCCGGCCGCGCCAGTTTCGCCGTCAAGGGCATGACCTGCGCCGCCTGCGCCTCCCGCGTGGAGCGCGTGCTCGGCAAGCTCCCCGGCGTCGAGCGGGCGGTGGTCAACCTCGCCACCGAGCGGGCCACCGTCACCGGCGAGCCCCGGTGGGACGAGGTCCTCGCCGCCGTGCAACGCGCCGGCTACCGCGCCGTCGACCCACGCGCCCCGGCGCCCAGGGCGAGCGGCGAGGAGTCGCTCTACGCCGGTCGCCTCCGCGTGGCGGCAGTGCTCACCGTTCCGCTCGCCGCCGTCGCCATGCTGCACCTCCACTTCCCCGGCAACTTCGCCATCCAGGGCACCCTGGCCACGGCGGTGCTGCTCACCGCCGGTCGCCCCTTCTTCGTCAACGCGTGGCGGCTCCTGCTCGAGCGGACGGCCAACATGGACACGCTGGTGGCGCTCGGCACCGGCGCTGCCTACGCCTACTCCTGGTACACCGTCGCCACCGGTGGCATGAACGTCTACTTCGAGGTGGTGGGCGTCGTCGTCACGCTCATCCTGCTCGGCAAGACGCTGGAGGAACGCGCCCGCAAGCGCGCCGGCGACGCGTTGCGCGCCCTCGCCAAGCTGGTGCCAGACACGGTGGCCCTGTGGGAAGGTGGCACCGAGCGCGCGGTGCCGCTGTCGTCGATCGGTCCCGGCGACCGGCTGGTGGTGCGGCCCGGCGACCGCGTGCCGGTCGACGGCACGGTGGTGGAGGGCGCCAGCGCCGTCGACGAGTCCGCCGTCACCGGCGAGAGCATCCCCGTCTCACGACAACCCGGTGACGTGGTCCTCGCCGGCACGCTCGTCCACGAGGGGCGGCTCCTCGTCGAGGCCCGCCGCGTGGGCGCGGAGTCGACCGTCGGCCGCATCGTGTCGCTCGTCGAGGAGGCCCAGGCCAGGAAGGCGCCGATGCAGCGCCTCGCCGACGAGGTGAGCGCGGTGTTCGTGCCGGTGGTGCTGGTCGTTGCCGTGCTTACCGCGGGGGTACACGCCTACCTCGGCGCCGACGCGCCCGGGATCTTGCTCCCCGCCGTGGCGGTGCTGGTCATCGCCTGCCCCTGCGCGCTGGGGCTCGCCACGCCCACCGCCATCCTCGTGGGCACCGGGCGCGCCGCCGAGCTGGGCGTGCTCGTGCGCGACGTGGCGGCGCTGGAGCGGGCGCAGCGCGTCGACACCATGGTGGTCGACAAGACCGGCACCCTCACGCTCGGGCAGCCGGGCGTTACCGCGATCTCCCCGCTCCCCGGCACGACCGAGGCTGAGTTGCTCGCCCTGGCCGCCGCCGCCGAGCGGTGGTCGGAGCACCCGCTGGGCAAGGCGATCGTGCGGGCGGCCCTCGCCCGGGAGCTCGACATCCCCGGCACCGGTCGCTTCGAGGCCCCGGTGGGCAAGGGCGTACAGGCGGCGGTGGGGGACCGACTCGTGCGCGCCGGCACGCTCGACTGGCTCGAGTCGTCGGGCATCGACCCCGCCGCGCTGCGCCCTCTCGCCGAGGCTCGCGCCAAGGGCGGCGACACCGTGGTGGGCGTGGCGATCGACGACCGGCCCGCCGGCGTGATCGGCCTCGCGGACACCCTCCGTCCCGGCGCCGCTGCGGCCATCAGTCACTTGCGACGACTGGGCATCGAGGTGGTGCTCGCCACCGGCGACCATGCGCTCGCGGCGCGCCCGGTCGCCGAGGCCCTCGGCATCCAGCGTGTCCTGGCGGCGGCGCGCCCCGCCGAGAAGGTGGCGCTGGTCCACGAGCTCCAGGCCGCCGGGCGACGGGTGGGCATGGTGGGCGACGGAGTCAACGACGCGCCGGCGCTCGCCGCCGCCGACCTCTCCCTGGCCGTGGGCGGGGGCACCGACGTGGCCGGGGAGACGGCGGCGATGACGCTGGTGGGCGGCGACATCGGCCGCGTGGCCACCGCCATCGAGCTGGGACAGGCCACGCTCCGCAACATCAAGCAGAACCTCGCCTGGGCCTTCATCTTCAACGTCGTGGCCATCCCCGTGGCTGCCGCGGGCTGGCTCTCTCCCATGATCGCCTCGGCGGCGATGGCCTTCTCCTCGGTCTTCGTGGTGACGAACGCGCTCCGGCTGCGTCGCTTCGGCAGGCGGCCCGCGGGGGAATAAGGCCGGCGTCATGCCCGACCCCACCGGCGCCGCCCTCGCCACCCTGATCACCGGCGGTCTCAGCGGGGGCTACCAGCTCACCGCCGAGCCCGACCTCGTCCCCGCCGCGCCGACCTACGCGCTGCGCGTGGGCATGAACCTGCGCGACTTCCGCCTCGATCTCGAGTTCGTCACCGGCGCGAGCCCCGTGCGCACCGAGGAGGTGCCCTTCGACGCCGTGGCCAGCCGCACCCACCTCGACCTGATGCACCACCTCGTCGACGGCTACCGGGTCGACGTGCAGGTGGGCGGCGGGCTCGGTTGGCGTCACCTGCGCTTCCTCGACAGCACGGTCGACGGCGCTTCGCCCCAGGACGCGCTCGGCTACGCGGTGCTGCCGGCGATGAACCCGATGCTGGTGGCCGGGGGTGGCGCCCGGTACTGGCTGTGGGAGTGGGTACACCTTCGCGCCGACGTCCTCGGCTTCGCGCTCCTCGGCGAGCAGCCCGCGGGCCACGAGGGCCCCTACGTCGACGCGCAGCTCACCGTCGGCATGGACCTGCGATGGGAGCCGCCCCCCGATCGCGACCGCGACGGGGTGATCGACAAGAAGGACCGTTGCCCCGACAGCGACGAGGACTTCGACTTCTACGAGGACAACGACGGCTGCCTCGATCCCGACGACGACAAGGACGGCCTCCTCGACGTGCTGGACCGCTGCAAGGGCGCCGCCGAGGACGTGGACGGCTTCCGCGACGACGACGGCTGCCCCGAGACCAACAACGACAACGACGCCTACCCCGACGCCCTCGATCGCTGCCCCGACGAGCCGGAGACGGAGAACAGCTTCCACGACGGGGACGGTTGCCCCGACACGCTCCCCGCCGGCGTCCTCCCCCTGCTGGGGCATCGTGCCGAGCTGGCCTTCGACGGCGCGCGCCTCCGGCCCGAGGCCGAGGCCTTCCTCGCGCGGGTGCAAGCCGCCGCGGAGGCCCACCCCGAGCTGATCTTCCGCTTCAAGCTGTACACGCACACCGGCGAGGGGGCGAGCGCCGCCCACGAGCTGTCGCGGCAGCGCTGCCTCGCCATCCTCCACTGGTTCGCCGCGCACGGAATCGACTGGACGCGAGTGTCCTACTACGCCGGCGGCGACTTGCTCCCCGCCATGGACGGCGACTCGCCCGAGGCCCGGGCGGCCAACGAGCGCGCCTTCGTCGAGCTGTACGAGGCCATCGACGGCAACGGGCAGACCATCCCCTTCCAGCCGAAGCCGGTCGACGAGTGGTAGGGGCTACAATCCGCGCCCCGGTGACCGCCGGCACTACCTGAATGGCCCGGAACGGGGCAGAATGGCGACGCGAGGTCGCAGGTGTCGAAGCCGTCGTTGTTCGAGGGTCCAGTTGTCGTCGTGGGTGGGGGGGTCACCGGGCTGGTGAGCGCCCACCTGCTCGCCGAGGCGGGCGCGCAGGTCGTGGTCATCGAGAAGTTCCCCCGCGTCGGCGGGCTCGCCCGCAGCTACCAGTACGACGGCTTCGTGTTCGACTGCGGCCCCCACCGCTTCCACACCGAGAACCCCAACATCAAGGCCTACCTCGACCGCGTGCTGGAGGGCCACGGCGTGTGGTTCCCGCGCAAGTCCGAGGTGTACTTCGAGGGCTGCTACTACCGCTGGCCGCTGCACCCGAAGAACCTCGTGCAACTGCCCGTGCCCCTGGCCCTGAAGTCGGCCGTCGACCTCGCCGTCAACGGCATGAAGACCTACGGGCAAACGAACTTCGAAGACTACGTGCTGCGCCAGTACGGCCCCACGCTCTACCAGAACTTCTTCAAGGACTACAGCATCAAGTTCCTCGGGATCCACCCCAGGGAAACCCACCCCGACTGGGCCAAGGTGGGCCTCAACCGGGCGATCATCGACGACAAGCTGCAGATGCAGAACCTCGCTCAGCTCGCGAAGTCCACCTTGCTCCAGTACAACAAGGCGGAGATCGACTTCCTCTACCCCAGGGGCGGGGGGCTGCAGGTCACCTGGGACATCGTGAGCGAGCTGATCAAGGCCAGGGGCGGGCGGATCATCACCGGCACCGGCGCGCGCCTCGCCGGCGGCAACGGTCGCATCGAGGCGGTGTACGCTGGCCACGAGCGCATCGAGCCGAGCGTGGTCATCTGGACGGCGCCGATCACCCTCGCCTGCGACCAGCTCGGCATCGACGCCCCCGACCTGCCCTACCTCTCCACGCTCTTCTACAACGTCATGGTGGAGGAGGCGGTGCCCCGCGAGTACCAGTGGTGCTACTACGGCGCCAACGACATCGTCTTCTCGCGCGTTTCAACGCCGAAGTTCTTCTCGCCCGACACCGTGCCCCATCCCGGCGCCTCTGGCCTCAACGTGGAGATCACCTGTCGCGAGGGCGACGAGCGCTGGCAGCACGCCGAGCGCCTCACCGACTGGGTGGTGGACGATCTCATCAAGGTCGGTATGATCTCGTCGCGACGTAAGGTACACGACGTCCGCATCGAGCGCGTCGCGGAAACCTACCCCATCTACCATACGCGCTACCCGGCCGAGCTGGAGCGCACCCGCAAGCAGCTCGACCGCTACGACAACCTGCACCTCGCTGGTCGCACCGGCATGTTCTGGTACAACAACATGGACCACAGCATGGAAAACGCGATGCAGCTCACGCGCAAGCTGCTCCGCGACGCGGGCCGCGCCGACATCGACGAGAAGATGCTCGCCACGGGCACGGCGGGGTAGGTCCCGAGGGGTTCCCGGACGGTGGCCCCACTAGGGGCGTGTCGTTGGAAGGGGAACCCGCCCGAGCGGGCTCCCCACGCCCACGACGCTACACCATGCCGTTGGCGATGACCCAGGCGAGGATGACGAGCGACTCGGTGAGCGCCAGGCCGAGGATCATGGGAACGAGCAGGCTGCCGCCGGCGGCGGGATTGCGCGCCATGCCCTCGAGGGCCGCGGAGGCGGTGAGGCCCTGGCCGACACCACCGCCGAGGGCGGCGAGGCCGATCGCGAGGCCGGCGCCGACGCCGAGGCCCCAGTTGACGCCGCCAGCGCCGTCCTCGGCGAGGGCGACGGTGGTGGAGGCGACGAAGAGCGCGGCGGCGCGGAGGGTGAAGGTGGCAACGGACTTCATGGAATCTCCAGTGAGTTGAGGGCTAGTGGTGAGCGTGAGCGTGTTTGTCGTCGTGGTCGTGGTCGTCGTGGCCGTGCGACATGTCGGCGGTGGACAGGCTCACGTACACGGTGGACAGGAGCGAGAAGACAAACGCCTGCAAGAGGCAGACGAAGAAGCCGAGCACGTAGAAGGGCACCGGCACCAGGAGCGCGCCGACCATCCCCAGCATGTCGGCGCCCACGTCGCGTACCGACGACACGACCAGGTGGTCGGCGTAGATGTTGGCGGTCAGACGAATCGTGAGCGTGAACGGCCGGATGAAGAGGCCGAGCAGCTCGATGGGGAAGATGAGCCAGGCCATCAGCAGCATCGGGCCGAAGAGGTGCTTGATGTAGGCGAAGCCGTTGCGCGAGAGGCCGGCGTAGTTGAACACCACGAAGATGGTGATGCCCATCCCCAGGTTGTTCGAGAAGCTCTCGGTGGCGGGAAGGAAGCCGGGCAGCAGTCCCAGCAGGTTGCTGGTGGCGATGAAGAGGAAGCAGCCCGCCACGAGCGGGAAGAACACCTTGGCTTCCTTGGCGCCGAGCAAGCCGGTGACGAGGTCGTTGAAGGCCTCGACGAACACTTCCATCATGTTTCGCGGGCTGAAGCCCGAGTCGGGAATGTGACGCTCGGCGCCCTCGGTGGCGATCGCCCGGTCGAGGCCCATGCGCGCGAGCAGCGCCACGCCCAGCACCAGGAAACAAGCAAACCAGGCGGTGGCGATGATCCAGCCCTCGCCAGGATCGTGCAGGCCAAGCATCCGCCCGAGACCGCCGTCGCCGATGCCCGGGAGGAGCTGGAACCAGGTGAAGCCGCTCGCGAATGGGATCGTGGGGATCATGCAGCAGCCCTCCGGAGGCTGGGGACGAAGGCGAGCACGCGGACGAGGCAGGCGCCGAGGGGCAGCAGGAAGCCACCCACCACCGGCCAGGCCGGGAGGATCGAGGTGAGCATCACCACGCCGAGCGCGGCGAGGAAGCCCTTGAGCAGCAGCAGCCAGGCGGAGGCGCGGCGCTGCAGGAGCGCGGAGGCACCGAGGGTCCACGCCGCGATGTTGACCATTCCCACCCCGGCGCCCACCAGAATCGGCAGGCGATCCTCCGAGACAATCGCGGCCACTCCCGCCACGACGGCGGTGAGAATGGCGGTGTCACGGAGGAGGGGGTTGAGGGGGATCATCAGGGGGCTTGGCGCCGTGCTGGCGCTGGGCGCGCAGGGCAAACGTGGTTCCGCTCGCGAGTCCCACCAGGGAGAGCCCGAGGGCCATCCAGGGCGACGTGCCGAGCGCGCGGTCAAGCCACGCCCCGAGCAGGGCCCCGGCGAAGATCGAGCCGGTGAAACCAGCCCCGACCGCGATGGCCGGGGCGAGGCGCCGCGAGGTGTTCGGATCGATCATCCGCGGCGCGGTGCGAGGGGGAGTGAAAGAACGGTCCCGAGGGGGGGGGCCCCAGGGCCGCGACGGGTAATCGGGAGGTCACCGGATGTCAACGAGGGGCGCGCGGCCCCGCTCACCGGCACGACTCCCACATCCCGAGTCCCTCGTCCTGGGCGGCGCGCACGTCGTCCTCGATGTCGTCGGCGTAGCTGTCGTTAGGCTCGACGGTGAGCTGGCTCGCGTAGCCCTGCCGCGCCAGGACGCGGTTGTGGAAGCCCTCCACGCCCTCGTCGCGAGTCACGTAGGCGAGGACGCGGTCGTAGTCGTCCTTGTACTCGATGTCGAAACCGAGCCACGCGAGCCTGTCCTTCAGCCGGTCGAGGGTGAAGTCACTGGCCTCGTCGCCGTAGCACTCGCCGTCGCCCTCGCCGTGGTCGATCTCCGGGGTGTCGATCCCGATGAAGCGCACCTTGAAACCCTCGCTGCCATCGTCGGGGTGGACGTACACAGTGTCGCCGTCGTCCACGTAGGTGACACGCACGAGCATCGGCTCGCGACAGGGGTAGTCCCCCTCCCACGGCGCCGTGAGAGCCCGAACGCGCTCGTCGTCGGCCTCGACATCCTCGGCGGTGTCGGTGTCGCCGGGCTCGCTCGTGTCGCCCGGGGTCGCGTCACCGCCGGTGTCGCCCGGGCCCTCGCCGCCCCCGAAAAAGTCCACGAGGCTGCCGGTGCAGCCGATGAGCGCGAGCGAGAGGACCATGCGCCGTCGCTAACCCACGACAGCGGGATCGCGATCCCCCGCGCGGCACCGGGGAACGTGAGGCCGGAAAGCACCGGAATCCTGGAGTGGCACGGCGCTTGCCTCCCTGTTGACCACCCTCGGAGCGTCAATGGTCCTCGCCCTCATCGCCCACGCCCTCGCCGACGACAACGTGCCTTCCGCCATGGACATCGAGGAGTGCTTCGCGATCCCCGAGGCGCTGTACCCGGGCGCTGGCGACGCCGACGTCGCGCTCGACGCCGTCCCGGCCGTCCTCATCGCCTCGGCAGAGTGCGGTGGCGGCACGTGGCGGCTCCTGCTCGAGCGGGGCGACGAGGTCGTGTCGGAACGCGCGATCGACAGTCCCGACCCGGTGCTGGAGCTTCACGCCGATCTCGAGCCTTTCACCACCTACACCCTCTCGGTGTTCGAAGGCGACGCGGCATCGCCCGAGCTCGACGCCACCTTCACCACCAGCGCGGCCGAGTCCTCGCCCCCCGCGGCACCGCCCTCCATCCTCTCCGGGCAAGCGGTCCAGGACCAGGAGGGCGGCAGCGTCTACGTCAGCGCCGAGCTCGCGGCGGGGACCGAGGCCACGGTACATGCCGCCGCCCCCTGGGACGGCGTCTCGGAGGTGGGCGATCCCGAGGACTTCGTCGACGCGTCGGAAGCCCGCTGGGTACAGGTCCGCCTCGACGGGCTTGCCCCCGGCGACGACGCCTGCGTGGCCGCGACCGCCCGGGGCCTCGATGGCGACTGGTCGGCCGCCACCACCGAGTGTTTCGTGGTGACCCAGGGCTGGGGCGACGAGGAGATGACCTGGGTCGACGACCACGACCACGCCTGCAACGCCGCCAGCGCCGCGATGGGACTGGCGCCCATCTTGCTGGGTACACTGGGCATCCTCCGCCGTCGCACCCGATGATCTTCCTGCTCGCCTGCACCGCCTCGGAGCCCGGCCCCGCCGGTCCCGGCGCCTGCGAGCTCGCCTCGGAGGCGGTGGGCGACACGGTGTGCGTCGAGCAGATGAAGAGCGCGCTGAGCTGGACGGCCCTCAGCGAGCCCGTGGAGCTGGCCAACCAGGTGCGCTCGATCAAGTACCTGGTGCCGGTCGACGACGAGCAGCCGGTGCCGACGGCCTTCGTGAACACCCAGCGCTACGCGCTGCACTACGACTTCCTCCGCGAGGCCTTTCCCGATGAGTACGGCCTGTTGCAGTGGGACGACTACGTCGCGATGATCATCGACCCGTCGCGACGCGCCTACTTCGGCGGCAACGTCACCGAGTACGACATCGACGGCGCCACCCGCTACGGCTTCATCGTGTGGGACGACCCCGCCGACGCGGCCACGGCGCCCACCTACGAGCAGGTGTACTTCGCGTGGGAGGCGCTGCAGACCCACTTCGGCCTGGGCGATCTCGCCTTCGTTCCTTCCTCGCCCGCCCAGGAAGACAACCTGCTCGACTGGGACCCCGCGTTCAGCGTCCTCGACGACAGCGACATCACCTACGAGGCCTACAACCCCGGCACCGCCTACGGCACCGTGCGCTTCGTCGCCCTCGACGAGCTCGAAGCCGCTTCCGACGCGGGCACCTTCGGCTGGCAAGACATCGTCGTGCTCGACGCCGCGCCGAGCGACCTCGAGCGCGTGGTGAGCGGCATCGTCACCGGGAGTCGCCAGGCGGCGCTCTCCCACCTCAACGTGCGCGCCTCCTCCCGGGGAAGCCCCAACTGCTACGTCGCCGAGCCCTGGACCAAGCTCGCCGCCTGGGAGGGCGAGCTGGTGCGCTTCTCCTGCGAGGCGAGCGGCTACAGCGTGGCCGCCGCCAGCGAGGCCGATGCCGAGGCCTGGTGGGACGAGTTCCGCCCCGAGCCGGTCGACATCGCCGCGCCCGACCTCGACTGGACCGAGCCGCTCGGGCTCCTCGACGTGCCCACCGCCAGCGCCGCCCAGCGCGACACCGCCTACCTCCGCTTCGGCGCCAAGGGCGCCAACCTCGCCACGCTCTACCAGCGCATCGACGGCGAGTACCAGCTCGATGGGCTGGTCATCCCGTTCGCCGACTACGACCGCTTCGTCCACGAGAACACGTGGCCGGTGGGCGGGGAGACGCTGAGCTTCGCCGACACCCTCGCCCGGTGGCACCAGGACCCCGAGTTCCTCGCCGACGCGGCCGTGCGCAGCGAGCGGCTCGCCGCCCTGCGCGCCGCGATGCTCGCCGCCGACGTGCCCACCTTGCCGAGCATCGAGACGGCGATCGGCGTGGTGTTTCCGCCCACGACGATGGTGCGCGTGCGCTCCTCGAGCAACGCCGAGGACGGCCTCGCCTTCTCCGGAGCGGGCCTCTACGACAGCGCCAGCGCCTGCCTCGCCGACGAGAGCGGCGCCGGCGACTCCGCGTGTGACGGCGACAAGGACACCCGCCCGCTCGCCGACGCGGTGCGCGCCGAGTGGGCCTCGCTGTGGAACGCCGGCGCCTGGGAGGAGCGCGCCTGGTACGGCGTCGATCAATCCAAGGTGGCGATGGCGCTCCTGGTGAACACCCAGTCCGAGGACGAGGAGGCCAACATCGTCGCCTTCACCGGCAACGCGCTGGCCAGCGACGCACGCTGGCTGGTGGAGTCGCAGGCGGGCGACCTCGACGTGGTGTCGGCCGATCCCGGCGTGACCCCCGAGCGCGTGCTGCTCACCATGGACGGCGCCGAGGTGGCCGAGATCGACCGCGTGGCCGACTCGTCGGAGGCGGCGGAGGTGCTCGACGACGACCAGCTCCGCGAGGTGGGTGCGCTGTTGTTCGACGTCGACGCGGTGATGCCCTACGACGGCGAGCCCGCCACCGGCACCTTCATGTGGGACACCGAGCAGAAGGTGCTCGGCGACGGGCGGCTGATCATCAAGCAGGTGCGCCCGTACCAGAGGGAGTAGGCGAGTTAGCGCGGCGCCGCCATGATCGAACTCTGCGGCGTCACGATGCAGCACGGCAGCCAGGTGCTCTTCCTCGACGCGTCATTCAAGCTCAACCCCGGCGAGAAGGCCGGTCTCGTCGGGCCCAACGGTTCCGGCAAGACCACCATCTTTCGCCTGCTGCTCGGCGAGGAGCGCCCCGACGAGGGCACGGTGGAGCGGCCCCGCAGGCTGACCATCGGCTACTTCCGCCAGGACTTCGCCGACTACGGCAACAAGAGCGTGCTCGCCGAGACCATGGCCGGGGCCGGCCCCCTCGCGGCGCTCGGGGACGAGCTGGCGGCGCTGGAGGCCCGCCTCGGCAGCGTGGACGACCCCGACTACGACCGCGTGATCGAGCGCTACGGCGAGGTGCAAGCGCAGTTCCAGGAGGGCGGCGGTTACGACCTGGAGGCCCGTGCCCGCGCCCTGCTCGCCGGCCTCGGTTTCGGCCAGGCGGAGGTCGAGGGCACCATCGGCGCGCTGTCCGGCGGCTGGCGCATGCGGGTGCAACTCGCGCGACTGCTGCTC
>VGRQ01000111.1 GCA_016875315.1 Deltaproteobacteria bacterium
GCGCCCACCCCCTCGGGCAGGCCGGCCACGTCGGCCTCGGCGTGCAGCGCCAGCCCCTCCTCGGTGGCGAGGCAGCCGGGGAGGCCGTGCGCGAAGAGCTTGAGGGGCTGCCGAGCACCCGCCTCGGCGCGGGCCACGTGTACGTCGATCTCGTGCGCCTCGAGCGCCCGCAGCTCGGTGGGCGTGCAGGTGGCGCGCGTGTTCACCCGCACCACGGTCGAGGGCGCGTCGACCAGCACCCGCGCCGTCATCACCGGGTCGAGCTCCACCCGCCAGCGGCGGTAACCGCGGCGACCCAGCGCCTCGCCGAGGTGGCGGGCCAGCTCGGCGGCGCCCACCCGTCCCGAGTCGGCGGGGCGGACGGGAAAGGCGGGGGGCTCGGGGGCGTCGACGGCCCCTCTCAGGCCTTCCGCGTCGCCCCAGGCGTCGAAAGCGGCCGGCGTGCGGTCGCGCAACGCGAGGGTCCACAGGCGCGTCTCCACCACGGCCCGGCGCACCACCGCGCCGAGCGGGTGGTCGGCCGGCGCGCGGATGCGGTCGAGCGCGCGCAGGTGCTCGTCGGCCCAGCTCGCGGGCAGGTAGTTGGGTCGAAGCGGTTTCTTGGCGGCGAAAGCTGCGCGGAGCTCGGGCTCGTTGGTGGGGTTGAGGTAGCGCGACGTCGCGACGCGACGTTGCAGCGCGCACAGGGCTGCGTCTGCTTCGAGCACCGGGAGGGGGAGCCTGCGCACCGTTGACGGGCTAACTCCGCCGGCCATGGAGCTGTCCATCGAAGCGCTCGCGGCGCTCTCGCCGGAGCAGGTCAGGCTCGGCCTACCCGCCTGGGTGGCGAGCCACCTTGATGCTGAGGAATACGTGTGCGACCGGCTGCGTCGCGACCTCGCGAGGCTCGTGCAGGCCGCGAGCGACGCCGAGATTCTCGCGATGCGGAGTACCTTTGCCGCCGCGGGAGAGGGCTGGAAGTTCTTCCGCGCCGACCCGCTCGCCCGCCGGATCACGCGGGTGTACATGTCGGCCCTGATGGAGCCGCGCGAGCTGCGCGGCGTGGAGCGGCTGCTGAGCTTCGACGAGCGGGGCGGCCGCCGCCTGATCGTGTGCAACCACCTCAGCTACACCGACACCCAGATCACCGACGGCGTGCTGGCCCGCGCGGGCCTCTCCAGCATCGCCGACCGGCTGGTGGCGGTGGCCGGCCCCAAGGTCTACACCGAGACCTGGCGGCGGATGGCGTCGATCGCGCTGAACACGCGCAAGACGGCCCAGTCCTCCGCCGTCGCGAGCGAGCAAGACTCGATGACCCCGCGCGAGCTCGCCGCCGTGGCGATCGAGACGCTGGCCGAGTGCGGGCGCCTCATGGACCAGGGCTACATCGTGCTCCTGTACCCCGAGGGCACGCGAAGTCGCGACACTAGACTGCAACCGTTCCTGCGCGCGGCCGCGCGGTACCTGCAGATCGAGGGATTGAGCGTGCTGCCACTCGCCCAGACCGGGGGCGACAAGCTGTTCCCGATCGACGCGCCGCGGATGTTCCGCGGCCCGGTGCGGGTGGCCTTCGGGCAACCCTTCCGTCCCGGCGAGGTCGGGGGCAAGACGGGTGCCCTCGAGGAGGTCCACAAGCGCCTCCAGGCGGAGCTCCCCGAGGCCTATCGCAGCACCGGTCCCCGGGTGGCCTAGGTCCCGGAGAACTGGATGCCGTCGAAGAACAACGACGGCGTGCGCAGGCTCGACCAGGTCCACACGTCGGTGGAGGGCTCCACGAGGGCCTTGAGCACCTCCTCGATGTTGCCCGACACGTTCATCTCGCCGATGTGGCCCACCACCTCGCCGTGCTCCACGAGCAGTCCCTGCACGCCGAAGCTGAAGTCGCCGGTGAGGCCGTTGCTGTTGCCGCCGAGGAAGCCGGTCACCACGATACATCGTGATACATCTCGCAAGATCTCGGCGGGCGACCTCGAACCTGGTGATACAACCCAGTTGGATCGGCCGCCGGTGGTCGGCGGCATGCCGAGCTTCCGGCCGTAGTAGGTGTTGATGTAGTAGTTGCGCAGGATGCCGTTCTCGATCACCGGCATGCGGCGGGCCACGAGGCCGTCGCCGTCCCAGGGCCGGGAGCCGGGCGCGCGCGGGATGTCGGGCACGTCGGTGAGGGTGAGCCGGTCGCTGGCGATGGGGGTGTCCTTGCGGCCGGAGAGGAAGCTGCGCTGCTGGTGCAGCTCCGAGCCGGAGAGCGGCCCGCCGATCACCCCGAGGATGCGCCCCGCGGCGTGGTTCTGGAGCAACATCGGGTAACGACCGGAGGCGATGGGCTTGGCCCCGAGCCTCTCGGCGGCACGCTTCCATGCCTCGGCGGCGATGGCCTCCGCGCCCGGGAGATCGCCCCGGTGGTTGGCGCCGTACCAGGCCATCGCCTCGGGGCGGCGGCCGCCCGGCTCCTCCAGCGTCATCTCCACGCCGGCCCCGAAGCCCGTGCCGCGCCGAGCGCCCTCGAAGCCGTTGGACATCACCCGCACCGACTCCTCCTCCGAGTCGCCCACGTAGATGGTCGCCGAGAGGACTTGCTTGCGGTTGGGCAGGGCATCGACCGCCGCCTCGAGGCGCTCGGCCGCCTCCCGGCGCGCCTCCACCGGCAGGGCCCCGCGGGAGTTGTCGAAACTGTCGAGGACTTCCTCGCTCGCGCCGCGGCCACAATCCGCCACGTCGGGTTGTCGCCGCTCCGGTTCGGGCTCGAGCACGCGCGTGGCATCGATGGCCCGGCGCAGGAAGGCATCGAGCGCCTCCGGCCGTAGATCCGACGTCGCGTGCCCAGAGTAACGGTCGTCGACGAGCAACGACAGCGACAGGCCGAGGCTGGTGGCCTGCGTGGCCTGCTCGAGCTTGCCCGCCCGGCGCATCATCGAGATCTCGGTGCTGCGCGACACCGACACGCTCACCTCGGCCGCGCCGAGCGCCTGCGCCCGGGCCACCGTGCCCCGCGCGAGTTCGAACAGCTGGCTCATTGAGACACCCCGCCCACCGAGAGCTTGGAAACCTTCACCGTGGGCATGCCCTGGCTCACCGGCACGGACTGCCCGTCTTTCCCGCAAGTCCAGCCGCCCTCGTCGATGTGCAGGTCGTTGCCCACCATCTCGATGGAGGCGAGCACGTCGGGGCCGTTGCCGATGAGGTTCACGTCCTTGATGGGGCGGGTGAGCTTGCCCCCCTCGATGAGATAGCCGCGGCGCACGTAGAAGGCGAAGTCGCCCGCGCCGATCTGCACCTGGCCGTTGGCGAAGTCGGCGCAGTAGATGCCTCGGTCGACGCTGGCGATGATCTCCTCGGGCGCGTGGGGCCCCGGGTCCATGTAGGTGCTGCGCATGCGCGGGAGCACCACGTGGCGGAAGCTCTCGCGGCGACCGCTGCCGGTGGGCGCCACCCCATAGTGCCGGGCGCTGATCTCGTCGTGCAAGAAGCCCCGGAGGATGCCGTTCTCCACGAGCACGGTGCGCTCGGTGGGGTTGCCCTCGTCGTCGGTGTTGATGGTGCCGCGGGCGAAGGGCAGGGTGCCGTCGTCGACCACGGTCACGCCCTCGGGCGCGATGCGCGTGCCCACGCGGTCGGCAAAGATGCTGATGCCCTTGCGATTGAAGTCGGCCTCGAGCCCGTGCCCGATGGCCTCGTGCAAGAGGATGCCGGAGGAGCCGGCGCCGAGCACCACCGTCATCTCACCGGCGGGCGCCTTGGTGGCCTCGAACAGGGCCACCGTGTCGGCGACAGCCTTCTGGCAGAGCCTCGCCACGCGCTCCTCGGTGTAGAACTCCAGGCCCGCCCGCTGGGCGAGGTTGGCGGCGCTGGACTCGCGGCGCTCGCCATCCTTGGCGGTGACCACCACCCAGCCCCGCGTCATCGGCTGGTAGTCGTACACGGCGCGCCCGTCGGGGCGCACGACGAGCACGTGCTTGTAGCTGTCGCCCAGCGAGGTCTCGACCTTGAGCACGCGGGGATCCGCCGCGAATGCCCGCGCTTCCCAGTCGCGGACCATGCGCACCCGGGCTTCAAGGCTCACCTCTTCCCAGGGCAAGCTGGCGCGGTAGCGGTCGGCCAGGCGCTTCTCGTTGATTGACACAGGCGCATGTTGGCGGTTTCCCGCTGCGATCTCCGCAGCGATACGCGCCGCCTGTATCATCGATGTATCAGCGAGGTCCTCGGTGTAGGCGTAGCCCACCTGGTCGCCCACCACGACGCGCACCCCCACGCCCAGGTCGACGTGGGTGCTGGCGCGGTTGACCTTGTTGTCGGAGAGCGCGACCGACGTCGATCCCGAGTGCTCGAAGAAGAGATCGGCGTCGTCGGCGCCGCGGGAGAGCGCGGCCTGCAGGACACGCTGGCAGAGGGCGGCGTCGATGCCGAACTGGCTGAAATGGGTCACCTTGACTCCGGGCGCGGAAGCTAGCCCGACACCGGGGGAGGCGGGGGGATTCCGCGCTACCGGAGGCGCTCCAGCCAGTGATCCACCAGCACGAGGCAGGCCATCGCCTCGACGATCGCCACGGCGCGGGGCAACACGCAGGGGTCGTGACGCCCACGGGGCCTGAGCTTCACCGCCTGTCCCGCGCGGTTGACGGTGTCTTGTTCGTGAAAGATGGTGGCGACGGGCTTGAAGGCCACGGTCCAGGTGACCGGCATGCCGTTGGTGATCCCGCCCTGCACGCCGCCCGAGTGGTTGGTGGTGGTGACCGGCCCCCGCTCGCCGGGGACGAAGGGGTCGTTGTGCGCCGAGCCACGCAGGTAGGTGCCCGCGTAGCCACTGCCCGACTCGAAGCCCTTCGCGGCGGGGATCGACAACATCGCCCGCGCGAGATCGGCCTCGATCTTGTCGAAGACCGGCGACCCGAGCCCCGGTGGCAGGCCCCGGGCCACGCCGTGGATGACGCCGCCCACGGTGTCGCCCTCGGCGCGGGCGGCCCGGATTGCCGCCTCCATGCGCCCGGCCGCCTCGGCGTCGGGACAGCGCACCGCGTGGGCATCGACCTGCGCGCGGGTGATCGTCTCGGGGTCGACGTCGCGACCAGCCTCGTTCGCGACGCGGCTCACCCAGGCCAGCACCTCGATGCCCTCGGCGGCGAGCACCTGCCGGGCCACGGCGCCGGCCGCCACGCGACCCACCGTCTCCCGGGCGCTCGACCGTCCCCCGCCGCGATGGTCGCGCAGCCCGAAGCGCGCATCGTAGGTGTAGTCTGCATGAGACGGGCGGTATGTATCACGAAGATTGTCGTAGTCCGCCGACTTAGTGTCGTCGTTGCGGAAGGTGATACACAACGGTGTCCCCAGCGTCCTCCCCTCGAAGAGGCCGCTCTGGACCTCCGGCTCGTCACCTTCTTTCCTCGCGGTGCCGAGCGTCGACTGTCCCGGGCGGCGGCGCGCGAGCTCGGCACGCATGGCGTCGAGGTCGAGCACCAGCCCGGGGGGCACGCCGTCGATGACCACCCCCAGCGCGGGGCCATGACTCTCCCCGAAGGTGGTGACCACGAAGCGGCGACCGAAGCTGTTGCCGGGCATCGGGCGATCCTAGCGGCTCCGCCGCCAGCGCACGCGCACCTCGGGGCGCGGGTCGCCGGGCCACACCACCTCGCAGAGCAGATCGCCGTCCGCAAAGGTCCACTCCACCGAGGGCTCGCCGGGGGGCGTCACCCACACCAGCCCACTGCCGGTGAGCTCCACCGGGTACTCGCGCAGGTGGGCCCCGGCCATCATGTGCAGCACCTGGTAGCCGCCGAGATCGGGGTCGAAACGGTAGAAGCTCTTGTCGTCGTGGTTGCCGGTGCGCTCGGTGACTTCCACGATGCTGCCATCGAGGATGGCGGCGCCGCTGAGCGTGCCGCCGGTCGGCTCGCCGTGGGCCTCCCCCGCGCCCACCCACTCGCCGAGGAAGGCGTGAAAGCGCTGGGCCTCGGCGCGGGTGCGCGCGAGGCGCTCTTCCCAGGGGTCGGGGATGGGCATCGA
Organism: Deltaproteobacteria bacterium; assembly: GCA_016875315.1. Taxonomy (GTDB): domain Bacteria; phylum Myxococcota_A; class UBA796; order UBA796; family SXON01; genus SXON01. The sequence continues at coordinate 5,977 of VGRQ01000111.1, forward strand.
CTCAGGCTGCGGTCAAGCGCGCGAGGAGAGCGTCGAGATCCGCGTCGAGCAGGGGCGCGGCCGACAGGCAGTCGGCAACCGCGAGTTCCAGCCGGTCCCGCTCCCAGCTCACCGCATAGGCGTGACGGAAGAAATGTCGAAATGCCAGTACCTTCCGGAGCGCGTCGCGGGTGGGGTCGCGAAGCACGGCAGCTCGAATCCCCGGCAACTCGAGAGCGGCCTGGTCGAGCAACTCGTTGTGCCAGCGCTCGCCCGCCGGCACGCTGCCCTCGAAGGCGCGAACCACGCGTTCCAGGACGCTCTCTGCCGCGCCGTACCAGTGGTGGATGCAGGTAGCGACGTGGTCGTTCAGCGCGTCGTCATCGCCCCACGCGGGGCGGGCGCGAGCCTCGCGTAGCGCGTCGATGCGGCGGGCGAGGGTGACACGGTCGGCGGCGATCGCGGCTGCCAAGATCGTGGCTGCGGCACTATCCAATCGAAACCTCGTGACCCCGCGCGATGACCCCGAGGAGCGAGTCGGGGGCGTCTTCCACGCGCACGAGATCGACTGGCGCCGGGGCCGCCGCCGCCAGCGTGGCGAGCGCCTCCCAGTAGCGGGCGGCCGGCAACCCCTCGACCGCGAGGTCGATGTCGGACCTGTCGTGAAGCGCCCCCTCCGCCAGGGAACCAAAGAGCACCACGCGCCGGGCGCCGAGGGCCGCGAGCATCGCCGCCAGGCCCGGGAGGGCGGCGCGTAGGCGGTCGGCGCGTTGCTGGATGGCCCGGTGGCGCGCCGTCGCGCGTGCCGCCAGCGAGACTTGCTCGGTGGTCACGCTCAATAGTGTATTCCCGGTGGGCGACCCTGCCGACCCCGACGCCGCAAACTCACCCCCAAGCCAGCTTCAGGCCAGGGTAGGCCCGGATCAGCGGGTCGGGTGTGAGCAGCGTGGCGCGGAGCACCATCGCGGTGGCGACGATCATCCGGTCGGCGGGGTCGGCGTGCAGCGGCGGGAGCTGGGTGGCGTGCAAGGCCACCGCCGGTTCGATCGGCACCTCGCCCAGCCCGTGCGCATCGATCACTCGCGCCCACCACTCGGCGGGAGGCATCGGCAACACCAGCTTTCCCTTGGCGTGCTTCACCCCGATCTCCCAGGCCGACACCGCCGTGACCAACACCGCATCGTCGTGATTCGCGATGCGCTCGGCCACGGCCGGCGGCAACTCGCCATTGACCAGCCACAAGAGCGTGCAGGTGTCGAGGACGATCATCGCAAGTCGCCCCAGTCGCTCGCGTCGAGCGGCGCCGTCGCTTCCTCGGCGGCGAGCCTGACGCGCAGGTCGGCCCGCGGCTCGACGCTGCGGGATTGTCGCGACAAGGGACGAAGCTCGGCGACGGGCTTGCCATTGCGGCAGATGACGAAGCTCTCGCCAGCCTCTTCCACCGCGGCGAGCAACGCCGACAGCTGGGTCTTGGCCTCGTGAACATTCAACACGCGCATGGACTAAGTCTAGTCCAGTCAAGCGCGCCGTCAAGCGACGCCCCGGGCATGCGGTTAGCCCCGCCGCATGTCCTCGACCTGCCGCCTGCGCGTCAACGGCGACGAGCTTGCCCTCGCCGTTCCCGAGCACTGGACGCTCCTGGAGGCGCTGCGCTACGCGGCGGGGCTCACCGGCACCAAGCAAGGCTGCGACAAGGGCGACTGCGGTGCCTGCACCGTGCTCGTCGACGGCCAGCCGGTGCTGTCCTGTCTCACCTTGGCTCACGACGTCCGCGGCGAGGTGACCACCATCGAGGGCCTCGCTACCCCCGAGGGTCCCGACCCGGTGCAGCGCGCCTTCGACGTGTCCGGCGCGCTCCAGTGCGGCTTCTGCCAGCCGGGGATGATCCTGTCGGCCAGGGCCCTCCTGTCGCGACAGCCGAACCCCAGCGGCGCCGAGATCCGCGAGGCCTTGTCCGGCAACCTGTGCCGCTGCACCGGCTACACCAAGATCTTCGAAGCGGTACGTCTCGCCGCGAACACGTCGCGACAGGTCCCGGTGCGCTACGGCCAGCCCGCCCAGGGCTTCAACGTCATCGGCGCCCGCGGTCGCAAGGCCGACGCCATCAAGAAGGCCACCGGGGAGGCCATCTACGCCGACGACATCGCGCTGCCGCGCATGTTGCACGGCAAGATCCTGCGCAGTCCCCACGCCCACGCGCGCATCCTGCGCGTCGACACGGCCGCCGCCCTCGCGATGCCGGGCGTACACGCGGTGATCACCGGCGTGGACCTGCCCACGCCCTACTGCATCATCCCCTGGACCCCCGACGAGACCGCCCTCGCCGTGGGCAAGGTGCGCTACGTCGGCGAGGGCGTGGCCGCCGTGGCCGCCGTCGACGAGGACACCGCCAACCGCGCGATCGCCGCGATCCGGGTGGACTACGAGCCCCTGCCGCGGGTGCTCGACCCGCGCGCCGCCGCCGAGCCCGGCGCGCCGCTGGTCCACGACACCGACTGGAAGGGCCGCCCCCGCGCCGACAACATCTGCAAGGAGGTCGACCTCGCCTTTGGCGACGTGGAGGGCGAGCTGTCCCGCGCCGCCGCCACCGTCGACGCCGAGTTCTTCTACGAGGGTAGCACCCACGCCCCCATCGAACCACACTGCGCGGTCGCGACATGGAACGCCGACGGCGCGCTCACGGTGTGGTCGTCAACGCAGGTGAGCCACTACCTGCACCGCGAGCTGGCGAAGGTGATCGGCGTACACACCGAGCAGGTGCGGGTGATCCAGCCGGTGCTGGGCGGCGCCTTCGGCGGCAAGTCCGAGCCCTTCGACCTCGAGTTCTGCGTGGCCGCGCTCAGCCGGAAGGCGGGTCGCCCGGTGAAGATCCTCTACACCCGCGAAGAGGTGTTCTACGCGCACCGCGGGCGCCACCCCATGCACATGCACATGCGCATGGGCGCCGATGCGAGCGGCAAGCTCACCGCGGTCGACAACGACGTGCTCATCGACGGCGGCGCCTACCACAGCTTCGGGCTGGTCACGACCTACTACGCGGGACAGCTCCTCACCGGCCCCGTCGACTTCGGCACCTACCACTTCCGCTCGCGACGGGTCTACACCAACAAGCCTTGCTGTGGTCCCAAGCGCGGCCACGGCAGCGTGCAGCCGCGGTTTGCCTTCGAGATCGCCCTCGACGAGATCGCGGCCAAGCTCGGCCTCGACCCCATCGAGATTCGCCGCCGCAACGCGATGGTGTCGGGGCAGCGCACCGTCAACGGGCAACTGGTGCCGTCCACCGGGCTCCACGCCTGCCTCGACGCGGTGGAGACCGCGAGCGGCTGGCGCCAGCGGCACGGGAAGCTCGGGCGCGGGCGTGGCCTCGGTGTCGCGACATCGATGTACATCAGCGGCACGGCATACCCGATTTACCCCAACGAGATGCCGCAATCCGGCGTCATCCTCCGCGCCGACCGCAGCGGCAAGATCACCGTCTTCTGCGGTGCCAACGACATCGGCCAGGGCAGCGACGGCATGCTCGCCTACATCGTGGCCGAGGAAACCGGCGTGCCACCCGACGCCATCACGGTGGTGAGCGGCGACACCGAGCTCACCCCGGTAGACCTCGGCAGCTACAGCTCCCGGGTCACCTTCATGTGTGGCATCGCCGCCCAGGAGGCCGGGCGCGCCATGGCCGGCAAGATGCGCGCCGCCGTCGCGACTGCGTGGTCGGTGCCGGTCGACGAGGTGCGCGTGGGCTACGGCTCGCTGTTCCACGGGGAACGCTCGATGCCGGCGCGCGAGGCGCTGGTGCTGGCGGAGGCGGCGCTCGGCACGCCGCTGTCCACCGCCGGCGGCTACCGCACCCGCAAGATCGGCGGCGACTACCGGGGCGGCACCATCGGCGCCTCGCCGGCCTACTCCACCACCGCGCACGCCTGCGAGGTGGCCGTGGACGACGAGACCGGCATCGTCCGCGTGGAAAAGGTGTGGGCGGCCCACGACTGTGGCCGCGCGCTCAACCCGCAGCTCGTCGAGGGACAGATCGAGGGCAGCGTGTACATGGGCTACGCCGAGGCGATCATGGAGGCGCACACCTTCGACGAGCGCGGCCTCCACTCCGGGCCCAACCTGCTCGACTACCGCATCCCCACCAGCAAGGAATGCCCTGACTTCTTCGCCCAGGTGGTGGAGACCATCGACCCCGGCGGGCCCTACGGCGCGAAGGAGGCCGGCGAGGGGCCGCTCCACCCGGTGATCCCGGCGATCGCCAACGCCATCTACGACGCGGTGGGCGTCCGCCTGCGACGCATCCCCTTCACGCCCGACCGGGTGCTGCAGGCGATCCGCGGGGGTGTCCCGTGCTGAGGATGAACGACTTCGCCTACGCGCGGGCGCGCACCTGGGACGAGGCGCTGTCGCTCTACGAGCCCGGCGCCGTCTACGTGGCCGGCGGCACCGACCTGTTGCCCAACGTCAAGCACCGCCTCGTGAAGCCCGCCCGCGTGGTCGCCATCGGCGGCATCCCCGGCGGCATCGACCTGGCCACCGAGCTGGTGATCGGCGCCACCACGCCCTTGCAGCAGGTGGCCGACTCGCCGGTCGTCCGCGCGCTCGTGCCCCCCCTCGCCCAGGCCGCGCAGCTCGTGGCCGGCCCGCAGATCCGGGCCATGGGCACGCTCGGCGGCAACGTGCTGCTCGACACCCGCTGCCTCTACTACAACCAGACGGAGGGCTGGCGCACCGCGCTCGGCTACTGCCTCAAGGCCGAGGGCACCTGGTGCCACGTGGTGGGCGGACCGAAGACCTGCGTGGCGGCGCAGTCGAGCGACACCGTGCCGGTGCTACTCGCCCTCGGCGCGCGGCTGCGCCTGCTCGGCCCCTCGGGACGGCGGGAGCTGCCGATCCGCGATCTCTACCGCTTCAACGGGATGGACCACCTCGCCATCGAGAAGGGCGAGCTGCTCACCGAGATCGTCGTCCCCCGCCCGCCGGTGGCCTTCCGCGGCAGCTACCAGAAGCTCCGCACGCGCGACAGCATCGACTTCCCGCAGCTCGGGCTGGCGATCGCCGCGGAGCTGCACGGTGACACGATCGGCGCGCTGGAGATGGTGGTGGGCGCCGCGAACCCGCAGCCGAAGCCGGTCCGCGGCCTCGAGGCCCTCGTGGGACAGCCGCTGTCGCCCGCCAGCATCGAGGCGATCGCCGACCTGGTGTACAAGCAGACACGCCCCCAGGGCTCCGTGCACGGGAGCGAGGCCTGGAGGCGCCAGATGGCCAGGGTGATGGCGAGGCGGGGGCTAGAGGCGCTCGGCCGCTAGCCCCCCGGGACCCTAGCGGTCCTTCTTGCCTTCCTTGCGCTTGCCGTCGTCGTCGCGGCCGATCGACTTCCCCTGCTTGCGCGGGTTGGCGTCGTGCTCGTCCTTGTCGTCGGTCTTGGCGGCGTCGGCGGCGGGCGCGGTGC
>VGRQ01000112.1 GCA_016875315.1 Deltaproteobacteria bacterium
CGCCGCGGGCGCCTTCGCCGCCGCCTTCCGCCGCCGCCGGTAGGCACGGGTGCGCCTCCGGGCGATCGTCCTCGCCGGCCTGTCGCTGTTGCTCGGCGCCCCGAGCGCCCGCGCAGCCGACGGCGTGGGCCTCGTCGAAGTCGCGCCGGTGGCCATCGAGATCCCGCGCAGCTCGCTCGGGCCGGCGCCTGAAGATATCCCTGTCGACGGGCCCTTCCGGCTAGTCGGCGTGGTGGGCGGGGTGCGCACCTACGAGGCGCCCCTGCCGGTGCGGCCACGCGCGCTCTACTTCGAGCGCGAGCCCCTCGGCATGGAGCTGCGCAAGGAAGAGCGCAAGCTCGCCTACGCCTCGGAGCCCGAGGTGCGCGGCATGGCCGGCGGCTGGGAGATCAACCGCGACAGCATCATGGTGCGGGTGCGCATCGACACCCGGCGCCCGCGCGCGGGCCAGTACGTCCTGCGCTACCCGCCGGCCACCGAGCGGGAGGAGGTCCTGCGTTTCCGCGGTGGCGACGCCGCCTCGTGGGCGGTCCGCTCGATGCAGGTCGACAGCACCTCGCGCAAGGGCATCCTCCTCCCGGCGCCCGGCTCGGCCACCTGGGAGCTCGACGTGGTTCCCGGGTCGCGCCTGCGCTTCGACCTCGGCCTGGTCCCGCCCGAGATCCACCTGGGACAGGTCTCCGACGGGGCCACGCTCGAGGTGCTCGCGGGCGACACCGTCGTCGGCCAGTTTCGTGCAGATGTCGGACAGTTCGAGCAGCACGAGGTGGAGCTCCCGAGTGGGAAGCAGCGGCTCACCCTCAGGAGCACCGACGCCGACACCGCGCTCGACTACCTGTTCGTGGCGGCGCCGACGGTCTACGTGCCCGACACCACGCCTCGTCGCGTGGTGCTCGCGTTCATCGACACGCTCCGCCGCGACCACATGGGCACCTACGGCTACGCACGCCCCACCACGCCCGACCTCGATCGCTGGGCCGAGGGCGCGGTGGTGTTCGACAACGCCCGCACCGTGGCGCCGTGGACGCTTCCGTCCACGCGCTCGCTGTGGACGGGGCGGCAGCCCGAGTGGTGGAGCGGGGCGCGCACGCTCCAGGAGGCGCTCGCCGCGCGGGGCTGGGCCACCGGCGCCTACGTCGGCAACGTCTACCTCTCGTCGAACTTCGAGATGGACCGCGGCTGGGGCGAGCACGGCTGCGTGAACTGGCCAGCGGCGGCCTACGAGACGCGCCTCGGGCGCGCCTTCCTCGACGCCCACGCCGACCAGGACGCGCTGTTGATGGTCCACTTCATGGACCTGCACCTGCCCTACAAGGAGCCCCGTCGCTACCGGAAGCTCTGGGCGCAGCAGGAGCCTCCCGGGCTCGAGCCCTTCTTCAACCGGACGATGCTCCTTCGCGCCGCCATGCGGACCCGCGACATGCTCGTCCCCTACCTGATCGACCGCTACGACCAGAACATCCGGTACGTTAACGACGAGCTCTCCTCCTTCCTCGAGGGCCTGCCCGACGACGCCATCGTGATCCTGTTCGCCGACCACGGCGAGGAGTTCTTCGACCACGGCGACTTCGAGCACGGTCACACGCTCTACGACGAGCTGCTCCGCGTGCCGCTCATCGTGAAGGCGCCCGGGCTCGCGCCCCGCCGGGTGACCGACACGGCCTCTCTCCTCGACGTGGCGCCCACCATCCTCGAGTTGCTCGGCCTCCCCGGCGACACGCTGGGCACGCCGGAGGGCACGTCGCTCGCCAGGGCCGCGAGAGACGGCGCCGACCCCGCGCTCGCCAACCGCGCGCTGGCCTTTGGCCGGGCTTTGTACGGCGGCGAGCAGTGGGCGAGCCTCCAGGGCTCCCAGAAGTACATCACCACGCGCGGCCACGAGCTGCTCTTCGACGTGGCGGCGGATCCCCGCGAGCAAGACGACCTCGCGGTGACCGGGGGCAACGTGCGGCCGGGCCGGGTTGCCCTCGCCACCGGCCTCGGGCGCGACGTGGTCCAGGCCCTGCGCGTGAGCCCCACCGGCCGTCCCGAGAGCCCCATCGAGGTGGAGCTCCACGTTCCCGGCGGGGTGGGCCGCGCGTGGGTAGGCGACGATCCCACCAGCATCACGCTCGCCACCGTCGATACCTCGACGCCCGACCTCGTCCGGCTCGTCTTCGAGAGCCGCCTCAAGGAGAATCGCGAGGTGTTCATCGTGCCGAACCTCCCCGCCGACGACATCGTCGGCGAGGTGGGCATCCGCATCGCCGGGAAGATGAAGAACTTCGAGAAACTCAGGGCCAAGCCGCACGACGGCAGCGGCGCCATGCTCTCCCGCGCCCGCTCCGGGTCGACCGCCGCCACCGTCACCTGGGCGATCGTGCCCGTGCCGGGGGGCAGCGCGACCGAGGGCTCCGACGACGAGATGGCCGGGGCGCTCGAGGCACTCGGCTACACGCAGAAGGGCACGCCCGACGACGACGACGAGCCCGGGCCCGAGCCCGAGACGGACTAGCCCTCGGGGGCCTGCCCGCTGGCCCCCGCGCGTCGCACCAGCGCCGACAGGCCGCGCGCGTCGAGCACGGCGAGCAGGTCCCGGAGCGAGTGAGGGTCGATCACCGCCTCGGTGTCGCTGATCCAGCCCATCACGTGCTCGTCGAGGTCGACGACCGCCCTCAGCTCGCCGAGAGCGCGCGGGTCGCTCACCCGGAGGATGGCGACGTTCTTGTGCACCGTGTTCACGCGCGGGTCTCGATGCGGTAGGCGTAGCCCTGCTCGGTGAGGAACAACTGGCGTTTCTCGCCGAATGTTTGCTCCACGGTGTCGCGGGTGACCACCGAGTAGAAGCTCGCCTTGTTGTCGCCTGACTTGGGCCGCAGGATGCGCCCCAGGCGCTGCGCCTCCTCCTGGCGGCTGCCCCAGGTGCCGCTCACCTGGATGGCCACGCTGGCGTCGGGAAGGTCGACCGAGAAGTTCCCCACCTTCGAGATCACCAGCACCCGTTCCTCGCCGTGCCGGAAGCGGGCGAATAGCTCGTCGCGTCGCTTCTGCGGCGTCTTGCCCTCGATGAGCGGGAAGCCGAGGCGTCGCGACAGCCACTCGAGCTGGTCGACGTACATGCCGAGGATGAGGATGCGGTCGCCCTGGTGCTGCTCGAGCAGCTCCTCGATCACCGGCAACTTCCTCGCGTTGACGCTCGCGATCCTGAACTTCTCGCGGTCGTCGGCCACCGCGTAGCGGAGCCGGTCGTCGTCGCTGAAGTCGACACGCAACTCGGTGCAGGTGGCGCTCGCGATCCAGCCCTGGTGCTCGAGATCCTTCCAGGGCACGTCGTAGCGCTTGGGGCCGATGAGGGCGAAGACGTCGGTTTCCTTGCCGTCCTCGCGCACCAGCGTGGCGGTGAGGCCGAGGCGCCGCCGGGCCTGCAGGTGCGCGACAGCGCGGAAGATGGGCGCGGGGAGCAGGTGGACCTCGTCGTAGATGACTAGTCCCCAGTTCTCCCGGTCGAACAGCCCGAAGTGGACGAACTCGTCGTTCCGCGACTTGCGGAAGGTGAGCATCTGGTAGGTGGACAGGGTGACCGACTTGATGTCCTTGAGCTCGCCCGAGTACTCGGACACGTCGTCGTCAGTGAGCGAGGATCGCTCGATGATCTCGCTCTTCCACTGGCGCAAGGCGGTGACGTTCGTACACAAGACCAGGGTCTTCATGCCGAGCCGCGCCATCGCTGCGATGCCCACCATGGTCTTGCCCGCCCCGCAGGGCAGCACCACCACGCCGCTCCCGCCCTGCGCCACGCTGTCGCCGAAGAAGGAGTCCACCGCGTCGCGCTGGTACTCGCGCAGGCCCCAGGCCACGCCCGACTTCGTCTCCGGCAGCACCTGCATCTCGAGCGCGGCGCCATCGCGGTAGCCGGCGAGGTCTTCCACGGGGTGGCCGGCGTGGGCGAGCACCTGTTTCAGCTCGCCCCGGTCCTTCGGGTCGACCAGCACCGTCGTTTCGTCAACCCGCTTGCCAAGGAGAGACTGCACAGGCTTCAGCGAGCAGATCTCGGTGAGCAAGACCGCCTCGGCCGCCACGAGCTTCAGGCCGCGCGGGTCCTTGTGGAGCTGGAGGCGGCCCCAGCGCGCCATCGTCTGCCGGATCGACACCGGCACGTTGGGCGGGATGTCGTACTTGGCCCACTTCTCGAGCGTGCCCAGCACGTCGTCGACGGCCAGGCCGGAGCTAGCGGCGTTCCACAGCGACAGCGGCGTGACCCGGTAGGTGTGGACGTAGTCAGGCGACTTCACCAGCTCCGCGAAACGCACCAGCGAGTCGCGAGCGGCACGGAAGTTCGGCCCCATCGTCTCCAGCAGGAGGGTGTGGTCGGACTGGATGATCAGCGGGTTTTCAGGGACGTAGCGCATGCGTTGGGCTCGCCCGGGGGCAAGCCGACGCTCCTAACCCGGCTGGCCCTGGCCTTCCGCACCGCGACCCCGCCCGCGCCGCCGCTTGTGTGCGCGCTCTCGCTGCGTTAGCCGCCGCCCGCGAGGTACGCTTGGCGAGTGACGATCTCATCGAAATCGACGGGGTGATCAAGGAAGTCTTCCCAGGCGGGGCCTTCCTGGTCGAAACCGATGCCGGCACCAACGTCCACGCCCACCTCGCCGGCAAGCTGCGCCGCTTCCGCATCCGCGTCGTGCTCGGCGACCGGGTCACCGTGGCGGTGAGTCCCTACGACCTCACGCGCGGGCGCATCACCTTCCGCCACAAGTAGCCCTCCCGGCTACGCTCCTGGCGTGACCGCGCCCCTCTTCGTCCTCGCCCTCGCCTGCCGGGGCGTCGGCACCAACGACACTGACGACACCGGCGTCCTCGTGAAGGACACCGAGGAAACGCCCGAGGTCCTGCCCTGCGGCTCGCTCGCGGTGTCCGAGGGCTGCCCGCACAGCACCGACCTCGACCGCGACTGCCTGCACGACGCCGCGGCCGGGGGCACCGACTGCGACGACAACGACCCCGAGGTGGGCGCCTGCGCCGACAGCGGCGACGATGGCGGCGATTGCGTCCCCACCGGCGACGAGACCTGCAACGGGCTCGATGACGACTGCGACGGGCTCGTCGACGACGCCTGGTCACACCTGTTTTCAGGCGCACCGGTGGTCGCGACAGTGGGCACACTCGGCGACGGAGGCGAGCCGCTGCTGGTCACCGGCATCCTCGATGGCGCCGAAGGCGCGCTCCTGGTGTACCGCCTCGACGGGGAGTTGCTTGTCCGCATCGACGGCACAGGCCAGTCCAGCTCCTTCGGTAGCCAGCTGGCCACGGGTCGCGACCTCACGGGCGACGGGCTCGTCGACCTCGCCGTGGCCGCGCCGTATGCCACCACCGGGGACGGGCCCAACTCGGGCCGCGTCTGGGTGCTCCCGGGGCCGATCGACGGCGGCACGAGCCTCGACGACGCGGCCGGCTACTTCGAGGGCGGCGAGGTCGACGGGCAGCCGGGCGGCCAGCTCGCGATGGCCCCCGACCTCGACGGCGACGGTCGCGACGAACTCGTGTTCGGCTACTACCGCCACGTGGTGCTCTTCTCCGGGGCGCCCGGCGCCGGGGCGCGGCTGGCCGACGCCCGCTACGTCTTCGAGTACAACACCGGCGGCGGCCCCTGGCACTTCGCCACCGCGCCCGACCGCGACGGCGACGGTCGCGACGAACTCCTGCTCGGCATGGCCACCTACAACGGCGGCGAGGGCGCGATCATCGAGCTGGCGAGCGCCGACCTCGCGTGGACCCGCGTGTTCGAGGACACCGGGCACGGCGGCCTCGGCGACGCGCTCACCCGCCTTGGCAGCTCGGCCTGGACCCTCGCCGAGGGCACGCCCCTGCGCCTCGACGACGGCCTCGCGCTAGACGAGAGCGCAACTGCGCTCGCCAACGGCGGCGACGTGGACGGCGACGGCCTCGACGACCTGCTCGTCACCACCGCCACCGCCGTGGTGGCCTACGGTGCCGACGGCACGCGAATCGGCAGCGTCGCCCGGGCCACGGTGCAGGGACAGCGCAACCTCGGCGCCCCGCTCGACCTCGACGGCGACGGCCTCGCCGAGCCGGTCGGCATCACCGGCAGCGGCACCGGGATCTGGGACACCCCGGCCGCCTTCAGCCTCGGCTGCGACGGCGACGGCGACGGCTACAGCCCCGAGGCCGGGGACTGCGACGACGACCGCGCCGACGTGGCTCCCGGCCAGGTCGATATCTGCGACGGCACCGACAACGACTGCGACGGCCGCATCGACGCGCCCGTCGACCTGGTCCTCCCTTCCCTCGCGAGCACCATCGTGCTCGTCGACCCGGGCGACTGCGAGCGCGACCCGAGCGGCTGGACCTACGCGGCCGGCCTTGGCGAGGCCTTCGGCGAGCACGAGGGCGCGAGCCTCTCCGGGCTGTACTCGCTGGTCCACGGCGGCAGCGCCGGGCCGGGCGGCGCCGCCATCCTCCTCGGGCACGGCGAGGCCGCCGACTACGCGATCACGCCCTCGGCCAGCGGCGCGGCCGAGACCGTGGCCTGGGGACGCCTGGGCAGCGGCGCCGATCTCACCCGCGCGGGCGAGCTGGGACCCGCCGGCGATCTCGACGGCGACGGGATCGGCGAGGCCTGGCAGCGGCTGTACGACGCCACGGGCGCCAGCACCGTGGCGGTGTACGACGGCCCGGTGGTGAGCGAGCTCTCCGCCGACGACGCCGGGCGCCTGGTGGCCTTCCCCGGGGGCTGGAGCAACGTGGCCGTGGCCCACAACCTTGCCCCCAGCGACCTCGACGGCGACGGCCTCGACGACCTGCTCGCCTCGTCGTCGCAGAGCTACTACGGCTTCGGCCGCGTGGTGGTGCTCGGCGGGCTTCCTCGCGGCGCCCTCCAGCTCGACGACGTGGCCAGCGCCGATCTTTTCGGCGAGCCCGACGAGTACCTGGGCGGCCTGCTCGCCGTGGGCGGCGACCTCGACGGCGACGGCTTCGACGACGCGCTGGTGGGCGCGAGCGGGCACGCGCGCGTGCTGGCCGGCGGCCCCTGTCCCGAGCTGGTCGACCGTCGTGACAGCTTTACCGCTGGAACCCTCGTCGACCTCGACGGCGACGGTCTCGCCGAGGCCTGGACCCTCGCCGACGGCTGGCTTCGCCGCGACGGCGAGCCCACCCGCGCCGCCAGCCAGCTCTTCCCCGCCCCCGGCGCGGCCCTCGCCTACGCCGACTCCACCACCGCGTGGGCACTTGTGGGCCGCTGACGTCGACCCTCTCATCCCTCGAGATGTGTCCAGGAGGGAGGAGGGAGGAGGGAGGAGGGAGGGAGGGCCTGAGCATCGGCAGCGGCACGCGCGGCGTCTACAGCCTACGGCCTACAGCCTACAGCCTCTCAACCATCGACTCGAGATCCTCCCGGTCGACCTCGCCGATGCGACTGGCCGCGATGCGCCCGTCCTTGCCGATGATGAAGGTCGTCGGAAAGACCCCCACCCTCCAATTGTCGACGGTCTCGGCGTCGCCCTCGAGCACCTCGTAGGTGATCCCCAGCAGCCGGGCCGAGTCGGCGAGGCGGTCGCCGGTGCCGCTTTTCACCGCCACGCCGAGCACCGCCACGTCGGGATGGGCGCCGGCGAACTCCGAGATCTCGGGGATCTCCGAGCGACACGGGCCGCACCAGCTCCCCCAGAAGTTCACCACCACCACCTTGCCCCGGAGCTCCACCAGCGAAGTGGTGCCCCCGCGGATGTTGACCAGTTCCAGGGGCGGCGCCACGCCCGAGGGACGACGGATGGCATCGAGAGCCGAGGCCCCCACGATCAGGCCGAGAGCCACGGCGATGGCGATGCCCCAGTCGGCGAGGAGGCGCTTCACGCGCGCAGCCTAAGCACCGGGGCCGCACGGCGCATCGCGTCTTGACTCGTCAAGCGATACACTGCCCGCGATGAACTACGTCTTCGCCTTCCTCGTGGCGGTGTCGATCGGGGCCGCCGCCTGGAAGGGCGCCCCCGAGCACCCGGGCACGGTCGACGGGTTCGCGGTGACGGTGGCGGCGAACGTCCCGGCGGCCAAGGCGGGCTCCGCGGCACGGGTGACGGTGGGGGACGTGGAGTTCCCTGCGACCGTGACCAAGGTAGAAAGCGGCAAGATCACGCTCGGCGCCTGTCACGCGCCGAGCGGCCCGGCCTCGGTGCGGCTCGACGACGAGTACGCGATGAAGCTCGTCTCCGATGCCGCGATGGAGCAGGCGAAGAAGGCGGTGGAGCTGGCGATCGGGCTCATCGGCGCGATGACGCTCTTCCTCGGGCTGATGAAGATCGTGGAGTCCGGCGGCGGCCTCGACCTCGTGGCGCGGGCGATCCGGCCGGTGATGGTGCTCCTCTTCCCCGGCGTGCCCAGCAACCACCCGGCGATGGGGGCGATGGTGATGAACATCGCCGCCAACGTGCTCGGGCTCGGCAACGCCGCGACGCCCTTCGGCATTCGCGCGATGCAGGAACTCGACAACTTGAACAAGGAGAAGGGCACCGCGAGCAACGCGATGGTGCTGTTTCTCGCCATCAACACCAGCGGCGTGGCGGTGTTGCCCACCGGGGTGATCGCGGTGCGGGCGGCGCTGGGCGCGAAGGAGCCCGCCTCGATCTTCGCCACCACGCTGGCGGCGAGCCTCGCCAACACCGTGGTGGCCGTGCTCGCCGCCAAGACCTTGCAGCGTTTCTTCCGCGGCCCGGGCGAGGACCGCGCCGAGCGCGAGAAGCTGGCGCCGCTCGACTTCGTGCCGCTCCTCGGGGCCACCGCCGCGATGCTCGCGCTCGTGGGCTGGGTGTACACCAGCGAGCTGGCCTCGACCTGGATCGTCCCGCTGCTCATCGGCTCGATGGTGGGTTTCGGCCTGCTGCGGCAGGTGAAGGTCTACGAGGTCTTCGTCGAGGGCGCGCGCGACGGCTTCAACAGCGCCACGCGCATCATTCCCTACGTGGTGGCGATCCTCGTGGCGGTGGGGATGTTCCGCGCCAGCGGCGCGCTCGAGGTGCTGGTGAAGGTGCTGTCGCCCCCGGCGCAGCTCATCGGCCTGCCTCCCGAGGTGCTGCCGCTGGCGCTCTTGCGCCCCCTGTCGGGCTCGGGCGCCTTCGCGCTCACCTCCGACATCACCAAGACCTACGGTCCCGACTCCTTCATCGCCCAGGTGGCCGGCACGATGCAGGGCACCACCGAGACGACCTTCTACGTGCTCGCGGTGTACTTCGGGGCGGTGGGCATCACCCGGTACCGCCACGCGGTGCCCACCGGCATGCTCAGCGACCTCTCCGGCGTGATCGCGAGCGTGATCGCGGTCAGGCTGCTCCTGGGCGGGCCGTAGGCGACATCGCCGCGACGATCGCCTCGTACACCTGGCGCGCCTCGGCGGCGCGCAGGTCGGGGAGGGCGAGGTGCCCCCCCGGGATCCACAGGATCACCCTGGCAAGATCCGATGCGCGCATGCTCGGCGACTGCGCCCAGCGCACCGACTGGATCTTGGCACGTGGCAAGATCCACGTGTCGCGACGCAAGAACCCACGGCGGACCACGACAAACTGCTCGCTCAGCCACCAGCCCTGGCGCCGCGCGTCGAGGAAGCCGGTGACCGCCCCCCAGGCCACCAGCCCCCACACCCAGCTCTCGCCGAGCCAGAAGTGAGCGAGCGTGGCGAGGATCGCCCAGCGCAGGGCACCGAAGAAGGCGGCCCTGGTGACCGCGCGGGGCGCGCAGGGGCGCAGCGCCTGCTCGGCGGCCAGGTCGAAGGCGGGGAGGCACTTCTGCACCCGGCCGTGGACATCCTCGCTGGCCACCATCGGCACCGTCCCCTCGGTGGCGCTGCCCGCCCCGGGTAGCCCCACGGCGGCGGTCTCCACCAGGAGCGTCGCGTAGCCCATCCAGCGGCGCATGATCGGCGCCGTCACGCGGACAAGCTGGATCTTCGCGAGGGGAATGTCCATGCGGCGCCGCGTGAACAGCCCCGACTCGAAGTGCAGGCTACGACCGGCCTGCCACCACCGGTGCCCGTAGAAACGGAGGATCGCGGACCCGACCGACACCGCGTAGCCACCGGCCAGGGCCACGAGCACCAGGCCCAGGACGCTGCGCGAGCCGAGCTCGGCCGGCGCCGCCACCCCGAGTCCCGGCAGCTGTCCCATGGCGTCGAGGAGAAAGCCGATGGCCAGCGCCACCGATCCCACCCGCCCCACGCTCACCCCGTAGGCCACCACCTCCACCAGCCCCGGCGCGTCGATCGCCTCTCCGGCGTCCGCGCTCGAGGCGACGTGGGCCGAGTGCTGCCCGAGCTCGCGACGCAACGACTCCGCGTCTTGCAGCGACAAGGCCGAGAGCAGCCCCTCGACTCCCCCGGCGATGCCCGAGTCGCCGGCCGTCTCGATGCGAAGCTCCACCAGCCCCGCCATCTTGTGGAAGACGTTCTGCACCAGCTCCATGTTCTGGATGCGGGCCGGGTCGATCACGCGGTTGGTTCGCCCCACCAGGCCGCTGCGGATGTGGAGCCGTCCCTCGTGTACGCGGTAGCGGAGCGTGAGGAAGTGGATGACGGTGCGCGCCGCAGCGAGGCCCAGGAAGGCCAGGAACAGCGAGAGGTCGAGCAGCCCGCGCACCCCGCCGCCCACCGTCATGGCGAGCAGGAGCGGCCAGCCCACCCGGAGCGTGCGCCACGCCATCGGCACGAGGTTGACCAGGAGGGAGGCGGGGTGAAGCCCCTTCCACGGGGCACCCCCGGCGCCGGGCTCAGACGCCATCGTCACCCGCCGCGGTGCCGCCGGCGCTCCGGGCCAGCTCGTCGCGGAGCTTCTCGGCCACCGCCTCGTCGAGCCCGGGGATGGAGCCATCGGCGGAGAGCCCGGCCGCGGTGTATACGAGCAGTCGCGACACACCCACGAGGCGGTCGAGCGGACCCTGGCGCGTGTCGACATGCTGGATGCGATGCCGGGGCACGCACACCGCCTGCCGCCAGAGCACCCCTTGCTCCACCAGCAAGTCGTGCTCGCGCACCTGGTAGGTGAAGTTGCGGAAGGCCAGGGTGGGCCAGGCCAGCGCGTGGATGGCGAGCAGCAGCACCAGCGCCGCCTCCACGCTGACCGTGACCAGGACGCCGAACTTCGCCAGGAGCACCCAGCCGAGCAGCAGGTACAGCGGGACGTAGCTGGTGACGAGCCGCGCCAGCCCCTGCAGGCGCCAGAGGGTGACGACGCGCGGGTCGAGTTGGCTCACCGCGGGGCCCTATCGCGCGCCCGGCTTGCGCGGCCCGCGCCCGCCTGGCCCGTCGCCCGGGCGCTTGCGGCTCTCGCCGATGGCCGTGTTGGGACGGCCCTCCTCGTCG
>VGRQ01000113.1 GCA_016875315.1 Deltaproteobacteria bacterium
CCCGGCGCCCCGCGGGGGCGCACGCCTCTCTTGCGTCGCCTACGGCGACCGCCCAGCGAGGGGCGGCGCGCGCAGCCCCGGGCGGCACGCAGGAGGCGACCGAGAAGACCATCCCAGCGAGCCGAGACCGGTCGCCCTGGTCGTCGTCATCGAGGTCGTCATCGAGGTCGTCATCGAGGCCGTCATCGAGGTCGCCATCGAGGTCGTCATCGAGGTCGTCATCGAGGTCGTCATCGAGGTCGTCGCTGTCGATCTCGCTGTCGATGTCGATGTCGATGTCGATGTCGATGTCGATGTCGATGTCGATGTCGACATCGGGAGTGAAGTACACTCGAAAGTCACCCGACCCCGACCTGTCAACACCCTCTATGACTTGGCTGTTGACGTGCCAAGAGCTAACTCTTAACCCTTAACCTCCGGCACCGAGCACCACCGCCGTCGCGATTCCAGCGCAAGCAAAATTCAGCATAATCCCCGCAAACGCCATGTCCGCTGCGCGAACCCCGCCCGCCTCGGCGGCGATGGCGTTCGGGGGGGTACCCACCGCCAGCGTGAAGTCGCACGACGCCGCGATCGTGGCCGGGATCATCCACGCGAGCGGATTCGCCCCGGTCGCCGCCGCCCCGGCTGCGAGCAGCGGCAGCACCACCTGGGTCGTCGCCGTGTTCGACGTGAACGCCGACAAGAACGCCACCGACACGCTGATCAACAGCGTCCGCGGCACGTCGCCGAGCGCACCCAGTGACGATGTCGCCCCCGCTACCCAGTCGGTGAGCCCCGAGCTCTGGATACCGCTCGCCATCGCGAAGCCGCCACCGAGCAGGGTCAGCACCGACCAGGGCAGGGCCCGCGCCGTCTTCTTCCACGACAGCAGGAAGGCCCCCTCGTCGCTCCGCCCGGGGACGAGGAACAGCACCAGCGCCGCCGCCATCGCCACGAAGCCATCGTCGACCTTCCGCGGCAAGAGCGACCCCCACCCGGGAATCTTCGTGAACCCGAGGTCCACGTCGGAACGGCTGATCCAGAGCGCGAAACAGGTGACGATCACCCCCAGCACCGCCCGCTCGCCCCGCTGCCACTCGGGCCAGGCGGGGGCCACGATCGGCGCGTCGGGCGCCCCGGGCAGTCGCAAGGTGAACCGGTTGACCACCCACCACGCCACCGGCAGGGCCATCACCACGAAGGGCACGCCCACCGCCATCCACTGCACGAAACTCACCGGGTGACCGGCCTTCGCCGCGAGCCCGGCAAACACCGCGTTCGGGGCCGTCCCCACGAGTGTCGCGACACCACCGATACTGCAAGCGTAGGCCAGCGACAGCGTGAAGGCCGAGCGCACCCGCTCGCTGTTCGACACCCGGGCGGCGAGCGCCACCGCCAGCGGCAGCATCATCACCATCGTCCCGGTGTTCGACACGAAGCCCGACACCAGCGCGGTGGCGATCATCAGCGCCAGCACCACCCGGTCGGGACGCGCGCGGACCCAGGCCGGGCGCAACAACAGCGCCACGAGGCGACGGTGGAGCCCCACCTCCTCCATGGCGTGCCCGAGGACGAAGCCCCCGAGCATGAGGAACAGCAGCGGGTCGGCGTAGCCGGGCGCCACCTCGGCGGTGCTCATCACCCCGAGCAGCGGAAAGGCCACCAGGGGCAACAATGCCACCACCGTGGCGGGCAACACGCCGCCGAGCCACCACAGCGCCATCACCAGCGCGACGGCGCCCGCGCGCTTGCCGGCCTCGCTCAGTCCCCCCGGCGTGGGACCAATGACGATCGCGGTCGCGATCAGCACACCGGCCGCCACGCCGCCGATGCGCCACGCCGCCTTCTCGCGGAGACCGTCCCACGCCTCGAGCAGTCGCAACATGCGGCGGCAGCCTCTCACGCCCTGCCGCGCGCTACAATGGCCGGATGCGCATCCTGGCCCTCCTCGGCCTCGTCTCCCTGGCCTACGCGGCAACCGGCGGTCCCGACGCGGGCGGCTACGTCTACACCGACAGCGCCGAGTCGAACGGCCCCACCCACCAGTGGATCGACACTAGCGGCGGCACCGCCCTCTCGCTTGCCGACGACGAGCTCGTTGCCCTCGACCTGCCCTTCGCCTTCAGCTTCTACGGCACCAGCTACGAGGCGCTGACGGTGAGCGACAACGGCGCGCTCTTCTTCGCGGGCGCCCAGGCCGCGCCCGTCACCGACTGCCCCGGCGGCAGCACCGCCTGGACTGGCATCGCCGCCTTCGCCGACGACCTCGACGGCGCCAGCGTCACCTACGACACGCTCGGCACCTACCCCTACCGCAGCTTCGTCGTGAGCTGGGAAGGCGCGCACGCCACCTACGGCGGCTCCGCGAGCGTCCAGGTGTGGCTGCTCGAGGGTCGCGACGAGGTGGTGGTCGCGCTCGACGACGTCGACTTCGGGCATCCCGCCGTCGACGGCGGCGCCAACGCGATCGTCGGCGTGTCCTCGGGCTCCGCCGGGCTCGACTGGTCGTGTACCACCGCGTTTGGCAGCGGATCCACCGCCTGGTTCGGCGACGAGTCGGCTCGCCCGGCGCGTGCCACGGTCTACAGCAGCCAGGTCCCCACCCTCTACAGCGACACCGCCTTCGCCTACGCCGCCAGCAGCATCCACGCCGCCGACCTCGATGGCGACGGCATCGACGACATGCTCGTGGGCGCCCCCGACCTCGCCGCCGGCGAGGTGTACGCCGTCTACCGGCCCACCGCCGCGACGAGCCTGCTCGACGCCGAGGCGAGCTTCGAGGGCGACACCACGGGCGACGAGCTCGGCAGCGCCATGGCCGACGGCGACCTCGACGGCGACGGCACCAGCGACCTCGCCCTCGGCGCCCCCGGCGTCGCCGGCACGCAGAGCGACGCCGGCGCCACCTACGTCTTCGCCGTCGAGGCCTTCAGCGGCACGGTGGCCACCAGCAGCGCCTTCCTCGAGCTGGCGGGGCCCCCCACCGGCCGGGGCGCCCTCGGCTCCACCCTCGCGCTCGGCGACCTCGACGGCGACGGCTACGACGACCTGCTCGCCGCCGCGCCCACCGCCGACACTAGCGGCGTCGATGCCGGCGAGGTATTGCTCCTGCTCGGCGGCTCGGGACTGGCCGGCAGCTTCGCCGCCAGCGACGCCGACGCCCGCCTGCTCGGCGACTCGGCCGGCGACCGCCTCGGCTCCGCGCTCGCGATGGCGGACGCCGACCTCGACGGCGCCGCCGAGCTGGTGATCGGCGCCATCAACGACGACGGCGGCGGCAGCAACGCCGGCGCGGTGTACCTCGTGGCCGGCGGCAGCTACGCGGGCAGCAGCACCGTGAGCAGCGTCGCCGCGTGCAGCCTCGAGATGAACCAGGCCGGGGCGGCGCTCGGCACCGCCGTGGCGCTCGCCGACCTCGACGGCAGCGGCCTCGTCGACCTCGTCGTGGGCGCGCCGAGCTACGACCTCACCTACACCAACGGCGGCCGGGTACTTGGCTATGCCGACGTGGGACTGGGCTGTCCCACGCTGGCGGGGGCCGACTTCACCGTCACCGGGGTGACGGCGGCGGGGAAGCTCGGGGGCGCGCTCGCCACCGGCGATCTCGACGGCGACGGCATCGACGACCTCGTGGCCGGGGCCGAGAACGACAACACCTCGGCGGCGGCCGGCGGCGCCGCCTACGCCTTCGTCTCCATGCCCGCGGGCGACATCGACGCGTCCAGCGCCGACCACCAGCTCTTCGGCACGGTCTCCTCCGGCGCCCTCGGCAGCGCCCTCGCCCTCGCGAACGACGGCGACCGCAGCTCGCTCCTGGCCGGCTCGCCGAGCGCGGCGGGCACCTACACCGGCGAGGGTGCCGTCTCCACGTGGAGCTACGGTCCCGACTTCGAAGACGACGACGGCGACGGCTTCGTCTCCGCCGACCTCGGCGGCAACGACTGCGATGACGACGACGGCCTCGCCTACCCCGGCGGTGCCGAGACCCTCGGCGACAGCATCGACGGCGATTGCGACGGCTACATCGACAGCGCGGTGAAGGTGCGCCGGGAGGCCGACCACTTCGACTGGGACGTCGCCGACCTCGGCGGCAACGTGTCCACCACCCTCGACTTCGAGACGAGCGCCCTCGGCAGCACCATCGCCTACCTCGGCGGCGTCACCTTCACCGGTGCCGAGGCCGACGACGCCTGCTTCGGCGTCGAGGCGGTCGACGCGATCGCCGCCTGCGTGTCGGGGGCCTCGCTGCTCCTGGAGTTCGACGAGCCCGTCGACGCCCTGTCACTGCAGTTGCTCGACCCGTCAGACAGCTTCCTCCTCACCGCGCTCGACGCCAACGGCGACACCGTGGTCGACGCCGTGGCGCTCGACATCAGCGCCGACGACCGCCCCGGCGGCGTGTACCGCAGCCTCACCTTCGCCGGCGAGGTGTCGATCCTCGAGATCGCCGCCGACGGGGGCGACAGCTTCGGGATCGACGAGCTGGCGCTGGTCAACGCCGCCGACACCGACCGCGACCAGGACGGCCAGGCCGACGCCGACGGCGACTGCGACGACGGCGACGCCAGCGTGTACCTCGGCGCCACCGAGCTGCTCGGCAACGGGGTCGACGACGACTGCGACGGCGTGATCGACGCCGGCAACGTGACCACCTACGGCAACCGCACCGCATGGCTGGCCGCCCTCGCCGTCGACCCGGAGACCATCGACTTCGAGACCATCACCGAGGGCGAGAGCGTCGGCACGCAGTACACGAGCCTAGGCGCCACCTTCGACGGCAGCGGCTCGGGCGCCGCCGATGTCGACGGCACCGCCGCCGTGGGCACCCGCGCGCTCGGCGCCTCCACGAGCTTCGGCGTGAGCTTCACCGAGCTCCAGCCGGGCGTGGCCTTCACCGCCCTCGACGTCGACGGCACGCTCACTGCGCTCGGCTACGTGGATGGCACGCTGCAATACACCGCCACCGTCTCGCCGGGCGGGGGACAGGCCTTCGTGGGCCTCGGCTTCGACTACGGCATCGACGAGCTGGTGGTCACCGTCAGCGGCGACGAGTTCGGCGCCGACGACGTGATCTTCGCCGCGCTCGGCCTCGACGACGCCGATGGCGACGGCCTCACCGAGTCGGAAGGCGACTGCGACGACGGCGACGCCAGCGCCGTGCCCGGCGCCGAGGAAACCTGGTACGACGGGGTCGACAGCGACTGCGACGGCAGCTCCGACTACGACCAGGACGGCGACGGTGCCGATGCCGGCAGCGGCGGCGGCGCCGACTGCGACGACACCAGCAGCGACATCGGCCCCGGGGCCGAGGAAACCTGGTACGACGGGGTCGACAGCGACTGCGACGGCGCGTCCGACTACGACCAGGACGGCGACGGCGATGACAGCGACAGCTACGGCGGCACCGACTGCGACGACACCGACGCGACCGTCAACAGCAGCGCCACGGAGACCTATTACGACGGCATCGACCAGGACTGCGCCGGCGACTCCGACTTCGATGCCGACGGCGACGGCAGCGACGGCGGCAACGGTAGCTTCGACGACTGCGACGACACCGACCCCCTGGTGGGCCCCGGCGCCGACGAGGTGCCCTACGACGGCGTGGACAACGACTGCGACGACGCCACCAGCGACAGCGACGCCGACGGCGACGGCTACGACGGCGAGGCCGCCGGCGGCGCCGACTGCGACGACACCAGCGTGTTCGTCTACCCGGGGGCGAGCGGCGAGGCTTGTTACGACGGACAAGACACCGACTGCGACGGGGCGAGCGACTACGACTGCGACCAGGACGGCTACGACAGCAGCGACCACGGCGGCACCGACTGCGACGACAGCGACCCGGCCATCAACCCCGCCGCGAGCGACACCTTCGGCGACGGCATCGACAGCAACTGCGACGGCGGCCCCGAGTTCGACAACGACGGCGACGGCTACGACTCCATCGCCGACGGCGGCCTCGACTGCGACGACGACGATGCAAGCATCAGTCCAGTCGCGACCGATACATGCTACGACGGGCTGGACAGCGACTGCGACGGCTGGAGCGACAACGACTGCGACTTCGACGGCGTGGACAGCAGCGCCTACGGCGGCACCGACTGCGACGACGCCGACGCCACCATCTCGCCGCTCGCGGAGGACTTCCCCTACGACGGCATCGACCACGACTGCGACGGGGGCAGCGAGTACGACATCGACGGCGACGGCTTCGACGTGGACTGGTACGGCGGGACTGACTGCGACGACGCCGACGGCACCGTCTACCCGGGCGCCATCGACGCCTGTTACGACGGCCTCGACACCGACTGCGACGCGGGCGACGACTACGACTGCGACGCCGACGGCTACACCGCGGCCGACTACGGCGGCACCGACTGCGACGACAGCAGCGACAGCGTCAACCCCGGCGCCGCCGAGGTGGCCGACGACGGCGTGGACAACGACTGCGACGGCGCCGAGGCCACCACCTGTGCCGACTGCGACGGCGACGGCGAGGACGGTCTGGTCGCCGGCGGCAGCGACTGCGACGACACCGATGCCGCGGTCAACACCGCCGCCACCGAGGTGTACTACGACGGCGTCGATGGCAACTGCGACGGCGCCGACGACTTCGACCAGGACAAGGACGGCGACCGCGCCGAGGCCCAGGGCGGCGGCGACTGCGACGACGCCGACCCGAGCGTGGGCCCCCACGTGGCGCTGGACGACTGCGGCAGGGGCGACGAGGACTGCGACGGCCGGACCGACGAGGACTGCGTGACCGGCGACTCCGGCGACACCGGAGACAGCGGCGACACGGGCGACACCGACACCGGCCCGGGTCCCGACGACACCGACACCGCCAGCGACGAGGACTGGCGCCCCGACCCGGAGCCCGTCGACGACCCCAAGGCCATCGACGACGTCAACGCCTGCGGCTGTAGCAGCGGCGCCGGCGTGGCGACGGCCGGCGTCGTGGCCGCGGCGCTACTCGGGGCGAGGCGCCGCCGGGCGTTCAGCGCCGGCGCCGAAGGCCGGTGAGCGCGGCGAGCAGCATCAGTCCCGCGCCGCGCCCACCACCGGGAAGCCCGCAGGTGGCGGTATCGTCGGGCTCGGCGTCGTCGCGCTTGCCCCCGCCGTCGCCACTCGGTCCTGCCTCCTCCGCCACGGCCGCATCAGTGGCTGCGCCGGTCGCCTCGACGATCCAGTCCAGGTAGAGATCGGCGCGAGTGTCGCCCGAGGTGCTCCCGGCACAGATGGTGGCGTCGTCGTCGCGGCCAAACGAGTGCACGGCCGCGATCGCCACGGCCCGGCCCTCGTCCAGCTCGAACGCGGGTCCGCCGCTGTCGCCGCCACAGGTGGCGCCGCCGTTGTCGCCGTCGTTGGCGAGAATGAACTCGCCCTCGAGGTCGACCAGGGGGATGTCGACCACCCGCTTCGCGTAGCCCTGGTCGTTGGCGATGTCCGAGCTCGACCCCCAGCCCACGTAGCGGAACGCGGTCCCCACGTCGTCGGCGGTGATCGGGTCGGCGTTGATGGGGTAGCCGTCGAGGGTGTAGGGGTCGTCGAGCCACACGAGTCCCAGGTCGGCCTCGATCTGCAGGCCGTCGTCGCTCACGCTGTAGTCGGGATGCATCTCCCAGCGGCTCGCCTGGCGCTCGGGCGCAGTGGCGGTCCACACGGATCCGGAGAAGACGCGGACCTGGGTGAGGTCGTAGCCCTCGACCTCGTCCAGGCAGTGCGCGGCCGTGAGCACCGCCGCGGGGGTGACGAGCGTGCCGGTGCAGACGAAGGCCACGCTGCCATCGGCGGTGGTGTGCCGGAGCAGCACCACCTCCGGGTAGTCATCGGTCGGGGTGCCGTTGACGATCGGCGGGGGCGCGGCAGCCATGGCCACGGCAAGGGCGGCGGAGAACCACATCGGCGTCGGCTAACCTGCCTCCCGGCGTGCTCCAGCTCGCCTCGCCCGGGGGGCGTAGTGGCGACCGGCAGGCGCGCGGGGCCGCCGCCGCGCGCGTGGTATTATGGGCCATGTTCCTCGTCCCGGCGCTGGCGTGCGCAGACTCGTCGGCGCCATCCAACGGCAGCACCGGCGTCGACACCGCGGCCGGTGACACTGCACCCGAGGAGGCGCCCGAGGAGTCCGGGGCCGACACAGCGGCCGGAGACACGGCACCGGAAGACGTGCACGAGGAGACCGGCGCCGACACGGGCCCGGCGCCCGACGCGCACCCGACGGTGCGCTTCGAGGGCGGCACCTTCACCATGGGCAGCCCCGAGGACGAGGAGTACCGGCAGTCCGACGAGCAACAGCACGCCCGCACCCTCACCCGCCCCTTCCTCATTGGCCGCGACGAGGTGACCCAGGCCCTCGCCGAGGAGCTGCTCGGCCACAACCCGGCCGCCGACGGCGTCGACAGCTACGGGGAGCGGTGCGACGAGGGCGGCGTGGACCCCGGGCTGCCCGTCGTGTGCCTGACCTGGTACGACGCGGTGAACCTGGCCAACGCCCTCTCCACTCGCGACGGTCTAGATCCCGCCTACGTCGTCGACGGTGACGAGGTGACCTGGGATCGCGACAGTCCCGGCTGGCGCCTGCCCACCGAGGGGGAATGGGAGTTCGTCGCGCGGGCCGGCACCGACGACCAATACGGCGTCACCGCCGATGCCGACGAGGTCTGCACCTACGCGAACGTGGCCGACGTGACGGCCACCGCCAACACCGGCACCAACTACCCCTTCGCCTGCGACGACGGCGCGTGGACGCTCACCCCGCCCGGGTCCTACGCGCCAACGCCCCACGGCGTGGTCGACCAGCTCGGCAACGTGTACGAGTGGGTCTGGGACCGTGGCGGCGACTACCCCGCCGCGCCGGAGGACGACTACGCGGGCCCGGAGGCCGGCGACGAGCGCGTGCGCCGCGGGGGGGGCTGGCACAGTGGCCTGCCCTACGCGCGACCGGCCTACCGCGGCCGGACGCCGCCCGACGGCACGCTCAAGACCCTGGGCATGCGGCTGGCGCGGGACGCGCGCTAGGAGCGCCCGGGCGGCGAACGTCGCCCGCGATCCGGATGGTGATCGCGTTGGGCTGATCGTGGCTCGCGGTGGGCCTGCTCGGCGTGGGTGCGACGTAGAAGGTGGGCAGCGGCCACGCGCCGCGCGAGAGGGCGACTGGGGATAGAGGGGGAAATGCACCTGCTGGCCCTCGTCCCGCTCGCGCTGGCCGAGCAGGGGAGCGACCCGAGCGCCCCTGCTGAGCCGCTTGCTGCCGATGCCTCGACGCCCCCGCCCGCGCCGCGTCCCGCGTGGGCGCTCGACCCCGCCGAGGAGCACGCGCGGAGTCTCGAGGGCGCGGACCGCCTGATGGGCACGAGCCTGTGGATGGGAGCGGGTGGCACGGTGGCCTTCGCAGCTGGGGTGCCCCTGGCGCTGATCGGTGTCCGCAACGCCATGGCCGGCAACGGCGGTTCCTGTTGCGGCGAGTTCCTGCTGCCGGGGATGGTGCTCTCGCTCGGCGGCGGGCTCGCCCTCCTCGCCGGTCCCTACGTGGGCGCCGCCGGTGGCCTCCGGGCGCGATCGGCGCTCGAGGAAAGCCCAGGGCTAGCGATGCCCGTGCTCGCCATGGCCGCGCCCGTCGCCGCCGTCGGCAGCGTGATCGTGCTCAACACCGTGTGGCCCAGCCTGGACCCGTCGCCGCCGGCCGAGGCGACGTGGGTGGCGGTCGGAATTCCCGCGGGCCTGCTCGGCGTGGGCTACCTCGCGGTGGCGCTCGACCGCGGCGCGGTGAGGCGTGCCGGCGCCGCCGAGACGCCCGCGCCCGAGGTCACGCTCGTGCGCGTGCCCGGGGGCATGGCGGTCGGTGGCACGTTCTGACGTCCCGGCGCGCTGCCCGGCCACTTCCGCCCCTAGTTCACCCAGTCCTTCGGGTCGCTCCGCCGCGGGCGCTCGGCGCGGCCGCCCTCGATGACCTCGAACTTGCCGAGTTCACGCTCGATCTTCCGCTTCTTCCAGCGCAGCTTCATGCGCCGCCAGGCGCCGGGGTCGAGGTGCAACGCGACCCACGCGCCCACGAAGGCCGCGAGCATGTGAAGCGACGCCGTGTCGCGACTAAACAGCACGTACAGCAGCGCGAGCAGGCCACCGAGCCAGGCCAGCATCTCGGCCTTGATCGGCAGCACGAACATCAGCCGCACCTCGGCGCCCCGGTGGGTGAGACCGAACCACGTGACCAGCGCGGTGACCCACCAGCCGAAGTCGATGGCCAGCGCCGGGGCAAGGAAGCCCACCAGCTCGGCGACGATCTTCACCACCAGGGCGAAGCCCCAGGTGAATAGCGTACACAACCACATCCGACGCTGCCCCATGGCATCGACGACGGGCTGCAAGAAGAAAAAAACGCCCACGAACTGCCACAACATCGAGCGAGGGTCGCCCCCCACGAAGCTGAAGCTGAGCGGCTGCCAGGGCAAGAGGCCCCCTCCCACGGGCATGAGCCCGAAGAGCGGCATCACCCGCTGCACCCCGGCGATCAGCTCCACCACGTAGATGGCGAACAACGTGAGGATCACGTTGCGCACCAGCGGCGTCCACTGGGAACCGAAACCGCCAGGCATCATCGGGGTGCGCGCCATCGCCGCGCGTTCTATCGAGTTGCCGCCCGCGCCGCGCCGGGCGACGAGAAGCCCGTGACCCTTCTCCTCCTCGCCGCCCCCGCCCTTGCCCACCCGGTCATGGGTGGCCCGCGCGGCGCAGCGGAGCCGGGCAACCGCACCCCGGGACAGCGAGTCGAGGTGACGCTCACCCCCGGCAACGTGGTCGTGGACTACTTCGTGGAGATCGCTGCCATTCGCGTGTACGCCGACGCCAAGGCCGAGGGCGGGGGCGCCGACTATGCCGAGCGACGCGCCGAGGAGCTGCGCACCGGCCTGCGGGCGCGCTGGGACGGCGCCGACCTTCCCCTCTCGCCCCTGCCGGTCGACACGCCCGCGCGCACCGCCGAGGGCGACTTCGTGGAGTTCCACGTGAGGGGCGCGGCCGACCTGCCGGCCGAGTCGGGGACACTCCGCGTGGAGATGGGAAACTTTCCCGACGAGCCGTCCTACATGGCCGCCTCGGTCGACGTCAGTGGCGAGCTGGTGGCGACCGAGTCCGACCTCGCGCGCGCCAGCGACGGCCGCCTCCGCGAGAACAAGCACGGGGCCTGGCGTCGCGAGGAGGCCGCCCGCGTCGCCACCGTCTCCATCCGCCCCGCGCGCCCGTGGGAACGCGGCCCCGACGGCTCGCTCACCGAGCGGCTGGAGGGGATGATCGGGGTTCCGTGGGGGTGGGTCGCGGGTGGCGGGCTGGTGCTCGGCGTGATCGCCGTCGCAGGCT
>VGRQ01000114.1 GCA_016875315.1 Deltaproteobacteria bacterium
CTCGTGCACCTGGCCTTCCTCGGTGACGATGAACTCGGTGAGGTGCAGCTGCGCCGCCCGCGGCACCGCGAGCAGGAAGCTCATGAACACCCCGATCAGGATGCAGAACTCGATGCTGATGGCGAAGGCGCTGATCGCGGTGGTGAGCACGATCGCCTTGTCGAAGTTCGAGGCCCGCATGTGGTAGCGCAGGTCGGGGATGTTCACCATGCGCGTGGCGGTGACGATGAGCAGCCCGGCCAGCGCGGGACGAGGGATGTACTGGGCGTAGGGGGCGAACACGTACATCGTGGCGGCCACGGCGATCGCGCTCACCACGCCCGACCACTGGGTGCGGGCGCCGGCCTGCTGGTTGATGGCCGAGCGGGTGAGCGAGCCGGAGCCGGGCATGCAGCCAAAGAGCGAGCCGGCGATGTTGGCGTAGCCCTCCGAGAAACACTGCTGGTTCATGTCGAGCTTCTGCCGGGTAACGGCGGCGATGCCCTTGGCCATCGAGATCGCTTCCAGCAAGCCCAGCAGGGCGATGGCGAGGCAACTCGGGGCGAGTTCTCGGATCACCGCCGCGTCGAGCGTGGGCACCGCGAAGCTCGGCATGCCCGACGGGATGGCGCCCACCACCTTGACGCCCTGTGCCGCGAGGTCGAACTGCGCGGTGAGCGCCGCCGCCGCGATGACCACCACGAGGAACTCGGGGAACAGCGGCGCGCCGAGGCGCCGTTTGAGCCACCGGAGGCCGAGAAGTGCCCCGATGGAACCGAGGCCGACGGCCAACGTGGGGCCATGGACTGGCCCGCCCTCGCTCAGCGAGCCCCACACTCGCGCCAGGAAGTGGTCGTGGGCGCTGCCGACGGCCTTCTGCCCGAGGAGGTTCTTGAGCTGGTCGAACACCAGCAAGAGCGACGCGCCGGCGGTGAAGCCCACCACGACGGAGTGGCTGATGTAGCGCGTGAGGTCGCCGAGCCGCGCGAAGGCAATCGCCAGCTGGATCGCGCCGATCAGCAGGGTACCGAGCACTGCCGCGTGGAGCTTGCCCTCCGGCGACTCGATGTGCGCCACCACCCCGAGCAGCGCGATGCTGATGGCGTTGGTCGGCCCGTTGATGAGCTGCTTGGAGGAGTCGAGCAGCGCGCCCACCGTGGTCATCACGATCGCGGTGTAGAGCCCGATCTCGGGGGGTAGCCCCACGATCATCGCGTAGGCCATGGCCTGGGGCACCGCCACCGCCGCCACGCTCAGGCCACCCACGAGGTCGCCGCGGAGGTCGTCCAGGGAGTAGTCGCGCGCCGTCGCGAGGGCGGGGATGCGCTTGTAGAGGAGTTCGGTCACGGGCGCGGCCTGAGCAAGGAGCGTGCCCGCGACTTTGCCTCGTTTCCCCGTGGGCCGCTACCACCCGTCACGGTTTTTCTGTGAGCCCGTGACGGAATTTGGCAACGCCCCAGCACCCTCTCAGTCGCCGATGACCCAGCCCACCACGTCGCGTCCCTCGGCGTCGGGAGGGCCCCAGGCCTCCTCGAGTCGAGCCCGGAGGCGCGCACCCCCGGGGACGAGCCCGGTGTGCAGCGCCACGTAGCGGAAACCAGCCGACGCGAGGCGGGCGCGCTCGGCCGCGAGGGTGGGGGCCGACACCTCCTTGCCCTGGGCCGCCATCGTGAGGCTGGAGCGCTCGAGCGACCGCGGCAGGGAACCTCCCGGCGCGTAGGACGAGGGGCGCCCGTGGAGGGCCATCTGCAATAGCGGGAAGTCCGCCGTGAGCTCCAGGCGCGACGCCCGCGCCGGCGCCGAGGGCAGGTCGAGGACACCGCCCGTCGCGGGCACGGCGGCGTAGCCCTCGTCGAGGCGAGGGATGATCGAGGCCAGGGGCAGCGGGAAGGGCGCGGTCAGCAGGGCCACCGCGTGGGCGGCGAGCGGCGGCGCCACCATCACCGGCGCCAGCCAGCCTCGCACGCAGAGCCGATCGACGAGGAGCGCCACGCCCACCGCCTGCGCCAGCGCCAGCCCGGTGACGAAGCGGTAGGTCATGCCCATGCGCTTGAGCGGCCCCTGCATGCTCAGTTGTGGCCAGGGCCCCACGAAATGCTGGCCGAACACCTCGAACGGGCGCCCGCCCATCGCGAGCAAGGTGGCGCCCGCTGCCGCGAGGCCCACCACCACCGCGAGCGCAGGCCGTCGCGAGAAGAGTAGCCCGGCGCCGCCAAGTGCCAGCGCCGGAGCGCCGAGGTGTACGGTCTGCATCGTCTCGTTGACGAAGGAGACGTTGGTCGCATCGACCCCACGCCACCAGAGCGAAGCCTGTCGCGACAACAGCTCCAGCGACCGGTCCCAGCCGCCGACCAGGCGCCAGGCGACGAGCCCGTCGAGGTCGAGCGGGAAGAAATCGCTCGACGGCCCTGGCCCCATCGGCGGGATGCCCATCGACGGCCGCGAGAACCACCACGCCGCCGGGGCCATCGAGATCGCCATCGCCATCGCGCCAAGCACGCGCCAGCGGTCGCGACCGGCGATGACGCCCCCCGCGGCGATCATCGCCGCCGGGATCGCGTGGTAGGGCGAGGAGAACCCGACCGCCAGGCCAGCAACCGCCTGCAGCGGGATCGCCCAAGGCCCCCGGTTGCACGCGCCCCAGAAGCCCAGCGCCAGCGGCGCCCCCACGAGGTTCTCCACCTGCCCGTTCGCCATGAAGTGCAAGAAGGGAGAGGCGCTCGCCCAGATCGCGCCGCCCACGAGGTAGCCGGCCGGGCGCAGGCCGAGGTCGCGGAGGGCAAGGGCCAGGATCGCGCCCCCGGCCGCGAGGTTGAGGCACTCCGCCAGCGCGAAGGCGTCGATGGCGCCGAGCAAGGGCTCGGCGAGCACCTGCACCAGCATCACCGGCCAGCCCACCTGGGCCACGTGCGCGCCGTCGGGAAAGCGGAGGCGGTCCAGGTGTTGCAAGTTCGGCGCCGCGCCTCGCATCCACGCCGCGACATCCTGGGCCACCACCACCTGGCTGGCGCTGAACAGGTCGTAGGCGAAGCGGCCGCTCCCCGGGACACGTGGCCACATCGCGGCCAGCGCCACCAGCAGGGGGATCAACAAACACAAGGCGATCTCGACGCGCCGGCGCCACCTCGGCGCGGGCTCGGCCTCCGTGCTTGCCGCCATGACCCGGTCCTATCGCGCGCGAGTGCTAAGTTGCCGCCATGACGGCCACCGCCTGGGCGCCCCTCGTCGTGCTCGCCGTCGTGCTGGCGCCGCTCGGGCTCGCCCGCGCCAGGGGCTGGAAACTCGGCGTGGCCGAGGTCGCCGCGGCGATCGCCCTCTCGGCTGCCGTGGCGCTGTGGGCGCCGATGGTGACGGCAGGGCGGCTCGACAGCACCTGGTACCCGAGCGATTTCCACGAGTACTGCGCCGGGGCCGAGCGCTGGCGACACGGTCCCTCGCTGTGGTGGAGCGGAAACCGCTCGCGACTGGTGGTGTACCTCCCCTACACGCTGGCTTCTTCCCTCGGGATCATCGACGGGCTCACCCTGGGCGCCATCATCAGCGTCGGCGTGCTTGCCTTCGCGAGCTACCTCTGGGCGCGGGCCTTCGCCGACGCGGCGGTCGCGCTGGCGGCGGCGGCACTGGTGCTCGCCTTCGTGCCGCTCGCGATCCTCGCGCGCACGCCGACGATCTACCCGGAAACGGCCGCGATCCTCGCGCTCGGCGCCGCCTGCGCCGCCCACGGGCTCAGCCGGGGCAACCTCGTCTCGCTGCTTGCGGGAGGCTGCGGCGCGGCGCTGATGGCGCTGGTCGACGTGCGCGGCATCGTGTGGATGTTGCCCTTCACCGGGGGCCTCCTCTTGCGGGCCGTCATCGCGACACCACGATGGATCCCGGTGCGCGTCGCGCTGGTACTCCTGCCGCTATGGGCCTCCTGGAACGTGGCTGGCTGGGCCCTCGGCCCCTACATCCAGCCGCTCGAGTACCGCGGCGACGTGTGGCGACTCCTGCTGGAGAACGGGATCTTCACCGAGGTGCCCTACGTGACGCAGGGCAAGAACGGCTTCGTCTGGGGCCGCTCCGACCTGCCCACGCTGCTGAGCACCTTGCAGTGGATGGCCACCAGCACGCAGGTGGCGCCGGCGAAGTGGTACCAGACCTGGGCCATCCAGAACGGCTACCGGGCCTTCGTGCAGCCCTGGCTGTGGCCGCTCGGCCTGTGCCTCGCCGCCGTCGTCGTGGCCAACTTGCGCCGTGGCTGGGTGCTCTGGGGCCTGTTCTGCACGATCCTGCCCTTCGGGGCACAGCTCTACTCGTCGGTGGCGATGGTGAGCTTCGACCTTCGCTTCCTCGGCATCAGCTGGCCGGCGGGCGTGATCGTCCTGGCGCTGGCCATCGACGCGCCGGGCCGGCTCTGGCGCGCGTGGCGCCCCGAGGGCCTGGGCGACCGGTGGGGGCTGGCGCGCGCGACGCTCGCCGTGCTCGGGGCGGTGGCGATGGTGCTCGGCTGGGTGCCGAGCGCCTTCGGCCCCCACAGCGCCTGGCAGTCGAGGGTGGGCAGCGGCGGCGAGGTGGAGCGATACCTCGCGGCGGCCGAGGACGACACCGGCGAGATCGACCGCTACGACCCCAACGCGCCCGAGCGGACGATGTGCCACGATGGGCTGCGTCGCGACTTCGCGGCCGGCCTCCGTCCCCGGGTGATCCCCGCGCCCCCGATGCCGAAGAACACCCTAGCCTTCCCCAAGTAGAGCCTTGGCGACGGCGCGACCGATCACCTCGGTCCCCGCCCGCGCGGGGTGGACGCCGTCATAGAAGTAGATGCGCTCGGGCACGCCCGACTGGCGACGAGCCTCGGCGAGATCGACGAGCGTGAGCCCGCGGGTCTTGGCCACCCAGGGCACCAGCTGGTCGTGCGGCTGCCAGCCCTGGTAGGTGGGACGCAGCACCACCACCCGCACCCCGGCCGCCTGCGCCGCGTTCACGAGGCGGTTCCACGCCCACTCGCGGTCGGCCCGGGGCACGCGCACCCCGACGGTGGGGACGGTGTGGATCATCGGCAGGCGAGTCTTGTTGAGCAGGATCCACTTGCGCAGCCGCATGTAGGCGCGGCTGTGCAGCGCCAGCTCGAGCAGCGGTCGCAGGTAACGCCGCTTCTCGTACATCTGTCGATCGGTGTCGGCCACGGCGTAGAGCACGTTGGCCGGGTCGATCACCCCGGTGGGCAGGTAATCGTTGAGCTCGTGGTACACGACGATCGTCGACGGTTGCAGCGCGAGCCCCCTGCCCTCGAACCAGAGCATCGACTGCACGATCGTGTAGGCGCCCACCCCGGCGTTGAGCACCTCCCACTTGCCCGGCTGCGCCTCGTCGAGCGCCGACTGGGTCTTGGCCGCGTAGGTGTCGGCGTCGTCGACGCCCACGCCCATCGTGCCCGACTCCCCCAGCATGATCACGCGGTGAACGCCCGGCGCGGGCGACTGCGTCGCTTCCGGGCCGCGCATGCCCATCGAGTTGGTGGTGAGCGTGCCGTACATCTGCGGCGCGCGCAGGTGCGGCCGCAGCCGCCAGAACACCAGGGCGTCGTCCTGGTAGATCGCGTTCTGCGGCGCGAGCATCTCGTCGCCCACCCGGAAACCGCGGCGCGCCCAGGTCTCCACGGCGGAGAACACCGCCAGGAGCACGACGAGGCTGAACAATAGGCGCTTTCGCACGCTCGCAGCGTATCACCGGGGCGCGGGCGTCCCCCCGGGGGGCGGGGGCGGGTGCCTGGGCGAGTCTTGCTTCGCCGCCGGCACCGCGTAGCCAAGGAGCTCGAGCTGCTCGGCCACGTCCTCGCGCACGTCTTTCAGCGCCGAGGCATCGCGCACCAGGTGGGCCAGCCCGCCCACCGCGGCAAGGTACTGTTCGCGCGCCGCCGACAGCTCGGCGATCGGCGCCACCGGCGCGAGCTCCCCGGGGTCGGCCAGGAGGTCGTAGTAGGTCGGCTCGCCCGCCGGGTCGAGCGGCCAGGTGGCACGCGCGCGCTCGTCGCGGATCGAGAACAGCGAGGGCGTGACGAAGGGATCGGTGATGGCCGCGAGCGCCGCTTGCGACGGCCCGCGCAGGTCGCGGCCCCCCACGCCTTCCGGCACCGGGATTGACAAGAGCCCGAGCACGGTGGGCAGGATGTCGGTGAGCCCGGTCAATCGCTTGTCGCGACCAGCCTCGATACCGGGCGCCCGCACCACGAGGGGCACGTGGAGCACCTCCTCGTGCAGCGAGCCACGGTGGTTGAACAGGTAGCCGTGCCCGAAGGACTCGCCGTGGTCGGAGGTCACCACCACGATGTCCTGGCGATCGACACGACCGAACAACTCGCGCAGCGGCTCGTCGAGCTCGGCGATCTCGGTGTCGTAGAGGGACTCGACGTGCTGGAGGTCGCGCGGCGCCATCGGAACGCCGCGATCGCGGTGGGGGCGAAGGGTGCCGTCGGTGCCGTCGAAACGGCCGGTATAGCCTGGATCGTAGGTACGCAGGTCGCGCGGCGTGTAGGGGTAGTGGGCGTCGAAGTAGTGGACGAAGGCGAACCACGGGCCCGACTGCTCGTCGATCCACGCCGCAGCGGCGGTGGACACCTCGTGCGCCGAGCGCTGTTCGCCCCCGAAAGCCTCGTTGTAGGTCGCGAAGCCACGGCCGAGGCCCGAGCTCTTGTTGCGCAGCGTCATCCCGCCGATGAAGGCGCCGCGGGCGTAGCCCCGGGGCGCGAGCAACTCGCCGAGGGTGGGGCCGGCGTAGCTCGAGGTGCCGTTGCGGGGCACGTTGCCGTGCAGCTCGGGCCAGGCGCCGGTAAACATCGTCCAGTGCGAAACGGCGGTTTCCGGGTAGTGCGTGTAGGCGTGCTCGTACACGCGGCCGCCGAGGGCGTCGAGCGCAGGGAGGCCCGCCCGCCCACCGTAGAGCGCCATGTGCTCGGCGCCCACCGTGTCCATCGAGACCCACAGGATGTTGGGCGGGTGGGAGCCGGTGACCGACGCGCAGGCGGCCAGGAGCAGGAACATCCGGCGCGCGTATCGCGGCGTGCTCAGGGCGGCCGCCTCGCGACGCCGTGACATCGACGGACAGCGCCGGCGGCGGGTGGCCTACTCGCCCAGGCCCATGAAGTACCAGGCCGCGCCTCGGCTAGAACTGTACGCCGACGAGGCCACCGCGAAGTCGGCGAGGCCGTCGCCCTCCAGGTCGTCGATGCCCACCACGTCACGACCGAGGTGGTCGGAGCTGCTGGGGCCGGTGACCGCCCACGCCGCGTCGTCGGCGTCGAGGCTGCCGGAGAAGGGCCCGAGGAAGAGGTAGGCCACGCCGCGGCTCGACGTGGAGTAGTCGTAGTACGGCGCGCTCACGACGAGGTCGATCTCGCCGTCGCCGTCGGTGTCGCCCGGGGCGGCCACCGCGTAGCCGAAGTACGTGCCGGTGCTGGTGGTGGGGCCGCCGATGAGCGCGGTGGCCTCGGTGTACCAGTCCACCGTGCCCGACGGGAGCGTGGCGCCGCCCGAGAGGATCACGGCGCCGCCGCGTCGCGACGAGAGCGAGAGCGAGTAGCCGCCAACCACGAGGTCGTCGTAGCCGTCGCCATCCATGTCGCCGGCGGGGGCGAGGTCGAATCCGAAGTAGTAGCCGCGCGAGCTGGCGGTGAAGGTGGCGTCGGCCGTCGACGAGAAGGTGCCGGTGGTCGCGAGCGCGCCGCTGGCCATGTAGAGCACGCCCACGTCGAGGCTTCCCGCGTAGGGCGCGCCCGCGAAGAGCTCGTCGGCGCCGTCGCCGTTCATGTCGACGAAGGCCAGTGAGCTGCCGAGGTTGTCGTTCGCCGAGCCGCCGCGCAGGAAGGCGCCGGCCGTGCCCGAGGTGTAGCTGCCGCTCGGGCTCTCGATCCACGCCACGGCGCCCACGCCGCTGCTCGACGAGTAATCGTACTCGGCGCCGCCGACGGCGATCTCGCGGCGCCCGTCACCGTCGATGTCTCCGCCCACCGCCGACACCACGCCGAACTCCTCGCTGCTACCGGTGCTGGTGAAGCTCGCGTCCGGCGACGACATCGTCATCGTCGAGGTGATCGGTCCCTCGAACAGGTACGCGCCGCTGTGGTTGCTGCTGTTGTCGACGCCCACGAGCAGGTCGTCGTCGCCGTCGCCGTCGATGTCGCCGGTGGCGATGCCCTCGGTCGGGCGCCAGGACGAGGTGTTGCCGCGCAGGAGCTGGTCGAGCGAGGAGAGCGAGCTGCCGCTGGCGTGGTTGTCGTAGGCGTAGATGCCGCGCGCGTTGTCGCCGGCGTACTCGCTCCAGGCCCAGTACAACAGCAGGTCGTCGTCGCCGTCGTCGTCCATGTCGCCATGGCCGAGGCCGTAGCCGAGGTAGTAGCCGGCCTGGTCGCCGAGGAAACTCGCGGTGGCCTCGGTGGTGGCGCTCACGCCCACCCACTCGCAGCCCTCGCGGTCGCCGCTGCAGTCGTTGTCGATGCCGTCGTTGCAGGTCTCGGTCTCGCCGGGGTTGGCGTCGGCGGCGCCGTCGTCGCAGTCGCCGCCGGTCGACACCAGGCCTGCGATGGGATCGCAGGAGATGGTGGCCGTCCCGGTGCCATAGCCGTCGCCGTCGCCGTCGGTGTACCAGGTGCTCTCGCCCGACACGCCCGGGTCGTCGTCGTCGCTCAGGCCGTCGCAGTCCTCGTCGACGTCGGCGCTGTCGCACACCTCCGCCTCGCCGGGGTTGATGTCGGCGTCGGCGTCGTCGCAGTCGGTCGACGTGGCGGCGTAGCCGCTGGGACGATCGCAGTCGATGTCCGTCGTCGTCGCGACACCATAGCCGTCGCGGTCGGCGTCGCGATACCAGGTGATCGCGTCGACCGCGTCGTCCTCGTCGGTCGTGCCATCGCAGTCGTCGTCCTCGCCGTCGCAGTACTCGAGGGCCCCGGGATTGACGCCGCTGTCGCCGTCGTCGCAGTCGCCGCTCGTCGCCGCGTAGCCGGTGGGCTGGGTGCAACTCGCGGCACGGGTGCCGCTCACGCCGTAGGCATCGCCGTCGTTGTCGCCGTACCACACCACCACGTCGACGGCGGTGTTCTCGTCGGTGCTGCCGTCGCAGTTCTCGTCGCCGCCCCCGCAGTACTCGTCGGCGCCAGGGTGGGTGGCGCTGTCGGTGTCGTCGCAGTCGGTGTCGTCGAGCACGTAGCCCGAGGGACGGGCGCAGGAACGGGTGCTCGACGCGGCATCGCCGTAGCTGTCAGCGTCGCTGTCGGCGTAGAAGGTGCCCGCGTCGACGGCGCTGTCCTCGTCGACCTCGCCATCGCAGTCGTCGTCGTCACCGTCACAGTACTCGTCTGCGAAGGGATACTCGCTGTCGTCGCCGTCGTCGCAGTCGCTGCCGTCGGCGATGTGGGCCACGGGCGGGTTGCAGGCGGTGACCCCCGCGAGCATGTCGCCGAAGCCGTCGCCGTCGTCGTCGGGGTACCAGGACGTGGTATCCACGGCGCTCGCCTCGTCGATGGTCCCGTCGCAGTTGTCGTCGTCACCGTCACAGTACTCGGCGGCGCCGGGGTACTCGGTGGCGTCGGTGTCGTCGCAGTCGGTGTCGTCGCCCACGTGACCGGCCGGCTGGCTGCATGCCATCGTCGTGCTGGCGGGGTTGCCGTAGCCATCGGCGTCGCTGTCGGCGTACCAGGTGGGCGCGTCGACGGCACTGTTCTCGTCGACCTCGCCGTCGCAGTCGTCGTCGGCACCGTCGCAGTACTCGCTCGCGCCCGGGTAGGTGGTGGAGAGGGTGTCGTCGCAGTCGTAGGGGTCGTCGGCGTAGCCCTCCGGTGCGTCGCACTGCACAAGGGTGTAGGCGGTGGTGCCCGAGCCGTCGCCGTCGCTGTCGATGAACCAGGTGGGCGCGTCGGCGGCGTCGGGCTCGTCGATCTCGGCGTCGCAGTCGTTGTCGACGCCGTCGCAGAGTTCCGGGTCGCCCGGCGACACCGCCGCGTTGGTGTCATCGCAGTCGCCGCCGGTGGCGATGCTGCCGGCGGGCTGGGTGCAGAGGCGTCGCTCGCTCGCCTCGTCGCCGTAGCCGTCGCCGTCGAGATCGTCGTACCAGGCGGGGCGCCCTCGGCGCCGGCCTCGTCCACCTCGCCGTCGCAATCGTCGTCGTACTCGTTGCACAGCTCGTCCTCGGCAGGGTTGATGTCGTTGTCGGTGTCGTCGCAGTCGAGGTCGTTGTCGACGGCGCGGTCGCCCGCGGCGCAGGCCGCCACCGGGCTGGCCGGGTTGCCGAAGCCGTCGTTGTCGGCGTCGACGTAGAACACCTGCCCCGTGGAGAGGTCGGACTCGTCGCAGTCGTCGGCGGGATCGGCGCTGGCGGTGTCCTTGGCGGTGTCGAGGCAGGCGAGGAAGGCGAGCGCGAGCATCGTTCGCGACTATCCTGGGAGCGGCCCTTCGAGATGTGAAGACGTCGCGCCTGGATCGCAAAATGCGAGACGCCCGCTCGCGCACGAGGCGGAGCGGGCGTCGAGGTGGTGGGCGCAGCAGGATTTGAACCTGCGGCTCCTACCGTGTGAAGGTAGTACTCTGCCGCTGAGTTATGCGCCCGGCGAGCGCAGACCTACTATGCGCGGGCCGGGCGGCAGTCAAGCCTAGTCGTCGTCGCGATCGGTGTAGCGGGGGAAGGCCGGGTCGGCCGGGGGTTCATCGCCCCACACCATCTCGCCGCCGCTGTGCCCGGTGGGGACGGCCAGCCCGGCGCCGGCCGCGCCGAGCACGACGGCTGCCACCTCCACCGGGATCGCCACCGCCGCGGGCACGAACGCCGCCGCCACGGTGGCGACGGTGCCCAGGGCGATGCCCGCGGTGAGGCGCTGGGCGTGACCCTCGTGCGCCTCGATCTGGCTCTCGTCCTGCTCGTCTTCGACGCTTTCCTCGAGGTCTTCTCCGGACGCGAGCGCGGCGAAGGCGCCGACCATGGAGATGAACTGGAGCGCGCCGGGGATGAGCCAGGCCTGGCGCGCGAGGCGACCGGTGCGGACCGCCCAGAGCACGCCGAGGACCAGCGGCAGGGCGAACACCGCGCCCGCGATAGGGAAGTGGACGACGATAGGGTGCAGGGGCATGGACGACCTCGTGGGTGTGAACCAAGAGTCATCGCCGGGCGGCGATTCGCCTACCCGCCGGGCGACGGGAGCGCCCGCGGCAGACGGCGGGTGGTGGGCCACGGCGGGCGTGTCGGCGGTGGTGCTCGCGGCGATCGGCGCCGACGTCGCGGCAGATATCGCCGCTGGCGCGCCGGTCTCGCACGTGACGGTGGAGTCGGTCTCGGTGGCGACGGCCGCGCTGGGCCTCGGGCTGGCGGCCTCGCGACTGCTT